>NZ_JAVRBQ020000182.1:0-27573 GCF_034531215.2 Nostoc sp. ChiSLP03a | reverse complement strand
ATGTGAAGTTGCACATATCTTGATCCCCCTAAATCCCCCTTGAAAAGGGGGACTTTGATAGATGTTTTTCCGGTTCCCCCCTTTTTAAGGGGGGTTAGGGGGGATCGAATTCTATGCAGCTTTATAAAAAATTGGTATTAGACTTGAAATCATTGTGACTAGCTACAATTTTTTTTCTGTAGAGTTATTATATGAGTTTAACTAAAAAGCAAGTAGCCGAATTTGCTTTCGATATTCAAAATGGAGTGGGTCGTACTGATATTCCAGATTTCGACATATTACGAAATGTTGGAATGGCAGCATCTCTTGCAGTTCACATACGAGGACTAGGAGAGATAGATTATGAGGTATTGAGAAAGGTTTCCGATCACTATTTTGATATACACTCATTTGCTTTACCAAATGTGTTAACTATTTTAGCTGAACTAGAATTTATACAACTTATAACAAGTACTACAAAAATAAAAAAAGTTATCCCTCAAGTTCCTAAATTTCAAGATATATATGAAATCATTGGAAATTACCCAAACTTAGGTGATTTTAATGAACACGAACAAGCAATACTGGCGATTCTAGGAGAATTGTACAAAAAACCAGATAATAAAGATAGATTATTAAATACTATTGGAATAGAACCAGAAGTATTTAATCGTTGTCTAACAATTGGCAGCACAGGTGGATTTATCAGAGAGCATAGAGCGCGTGAAAAAACAATACTAGTAAGTCCATATTATTTTGCTGACAATTTGAATTCTTTAGCAGATATCGTTGCCAAGAATGGCGCATCTGAGATAGAAAAAGTATTAAACTTTATACGAAATCATCAAGGTTGGCCGCTATCTTTAATTGAGCAACAATCAGAAATAGGTGGAATTAAACTTAATAATCTTCAAAAGTCACTAATAACTACTTTAGCTAGTGAAGGGGTTTTGAAACCACCGACAATAACCTTTTCTAACAGAACCGAAAGTTTTATTTTTACTCCCCATCCAGGTTCTTCAAGATTAAATGCATCTAATAGAGAAACGTATGAAAGAGCTATGGCATTAGTATCGTCTGTCCGTAAGGGGCAGCTTTTACCTGATTTATACAAAATCAGATCACCTCTACAGATACTTGAAGCTTTAAAAAATAAAGGATATTTAAAATCCAATTCAGAGGCTAATGTACAATATAAAAATTTAGTTGTTCTAAAAGTGGCATACTTAAAGCAAATTGGTAATAGTAGATGGCAGTTACATTTACATGAGACACAGGAAAACCTTGATGCTCTAAACTTGGCTATAAATATATTACGTACTGGTGAAATTTCTAATATGGAAGTAAATCAAGAAGCAAGGATAGCTTTGTCAAAAGATGAAAAATATATACAATCAATTATTGCATCAAAAGAACTACGAGTCAGGAAAAAACAAGAAATTGATGAACAAACAGCTTTAGAATTTGAAAAATTAATACTCTCATACTAAATTATGGCAATAACAAATAAAGATAGGCTGCAAAAAGAAAAAGCTATAAGGTTTTGCATTTCCAACAAGCTAATTCCCTATCTAGAAGTTAATGTTAGTAATGTTAAAGAAATTTCTCAAAATAACGCTGTTCTAACTGATATAGATGTTTTGGGTATTGAAATAACTAATCATAGAAAAGTTAGGAAAGTAATATTTGACTGTAAAACGTTAGATACAAGCCCTATTAATAGAGCATTTTGGGCTGGTGGGCTAATGAATTATACTTCGTGTGATGAAGCATTTATAATTCTTAGAAAAAAGGTAGAAGATGCACATAAGCTTTCCGCAAAGTCAATTAACATTCATTTATTTAGTGAAGAATTGTTTGATAGTTATGCAGAGGCTAATAATATTGACTATTTGGATAAATCTTCTTATGCAGCAGATATTAATACTTGGTATCAATATTTAACCTTGTTTAAAAATCAAAGAAAATTTGAAGGATTAGGAGACTATATTAATAATCAACTACCTCTAGAAAATGATTACGCAAAAGCTTTAAGAGGTATTCTGGCAAACGTCAAAGAAATAAGGGGAGAAATGAATCCAAGCAAAGACCAACATCTGTCTATATATACAAATTTGATTATGTCATTATGCTTGGTTTTATCACCTATAGTAACTGATATGATTAATATATTTGATCCGAGTTATAGTAAAGACTATTTGGAGAAAATGCTTAGATACTATATTTGGGGAGGTAGAGATAGTTATCTTCTTAGAAAAAAGATAAACGAACTAATGGCTGCTCAAAATGAGCAGATATCATCAGAATTGGAATTAGCCAATTGGAGCGAATTTGTAGAATTAGTAATAACTCTCCTTGAAGCGCCTACACATTTGGGCTTGTGTTGCATTCCGTTGAGAGAAATATCTCTACGATATTTGACTAGTATAACTCAATCTGCCGATCTACTTATTTTTGAAAGGTTAAATGAATCAAATAGAATAAGACAATTTATATTTAAGATATCATCTTATTTTATTAATGCCACAGGCTTACCAAAAGATTTTGATATAAAATTCCGCAATGTAATTAATGAACTGATGGCTATTGAATACAAAACATCTTCAAATTTTTAAACAAGGTCATTTGTGATGTTTTACAGAAGAGGGACTATCAATTAAGTTTTGCATAAATGAAGACTCAGAGAAATAATTGGCTGTAACGGAATCATTAGCTGATTACTTTCTCAAAACTGTCGGTAAGATAATTTTAACCTGAGTTCGGGTTAAAGATAGCGCAGGTTGCTGGATTTAACGCTATTTTCAGCTTACTACCTGTCCCTTTCCTTATCCCGAACTCAGGTTTTCTACGTCAGCGTTTTGGTATTGATGTGCTTACTTTTGAACAACATCCTGTGGCTTAATTCACATAAGGCGTAATTTTGAATTCTAAAAAATCGTCTACGAGTATTAAAGACTCATCCCCAATTCTCCATGCCCAATGCCCCATGCCCAATTCCCAATACCCATGACAACTAAAACACTAGGACTCGAACAAAACCTCTATGACTATTTACTGTCAGTCTCTCTCCGAGAACCAGAAATTTTAACCCAACTGAGACAGGAAACAGCCCAGTATCCAATCGGGAGAATGCAGATTGCTCCCGAACAAGGGCAGTTTTTGGCGTTACTGGTGCAGTTGCTAGGAGCTAAGAAAACTTTAGAAATTGGGGTATTTACAGGTTATAGTTCCCTGGTGGTGGCATTGGCGTTACCGAATGACGGTAAAGTAGTAGCCTGTGATATTAGTGAAGAATTTACCACGATCGCTAGACGTTATTGGCAACAAGCTGGAGTGGCGGATAAAATTCAACTGCATATTGCCCCAGCTTTGCAGACTTTGGATCGGTTACTGGAAACAGGAGAAGGAGAAACTTTTGATTTTGTCTTTATCGATGCAGATAAGAGCAACTATGATGGCTATTATGAGCGATCGCTGCAATTAGTGCGTCCGGGGGGATTGATTGCGATCGATAATGTTCTCTGGTCGGGTAGGGTTGCCGATCCCCAGGTGCAAGATAATAGAACTAAAAGAATTCGTGCTTTTAATCAAAAACTGCATCAAGACCAGCGAGTTAGTCTTAGTGTAGTAGCGATCGCAGATGGCTTAACTTTGGCACTGAAAAAGTGAATTGAGCGAAAATAGCTCTTATTGCTCTAACATTTGGAAAAATCGGGTAAAGTAATCTGGAAAAGTCTTCGCTGTGCAACCGGGATCTTTAATTACAATCCCTGGAACCTTCAAGCCAGTGACAGCAAAAGCCATCGCCATTCGATGATCGTGATAAGTTTCAATCGCTGCTGGGGTAATGGGGCCAGGTTGAATTTTCAGTCTATCTGCGAATTCTTCAACTTCAACTCCTAGCCGACGTAACTCTGTCACCACAGCTTTAATTCGGTCAGTTTCTTTATATCGAATATGTTCCACATTCCGAATGGTAATTGGTGAACTGGCGAAGGGTGCGATCGCTCCTAATGTTTGCACTAGATCCGATATATCATTCATATCAATGTCGATACCTTGCAATTGCTTCGGCCCCGTCACTTCGGTGTAATCATCCCCATCCTTAATTTGGCAACCCATCTGTTCTAAAACATTCAGCCAGAGAATATCACCCTGACAAGATTGTTTGGTCAAATGTTTTACCCGCACCCGTCCACCCGTGACGGCGGCGGCGGCAAAAAAGTAAGAAGCATTTGATGCATCGGGTTCGACTGTGTAATGTCGAGCTTGGTAACGTTGACCCGCTTTAATCTGAAACTGATTATCGCCGATTTGAATCACCTCCACGCCAAAATCTGCCATCAGACGACAGGTCATTTTGACGTAAGACTGAGAAACCAGCGTACCTTCAACTTCAACAATTGTGTCTTGTTGAGCATAAGGCGCAATCATCAGTAATGCCGAAAGTTGCTGACTTGTTTGGTTTGCTTTTAAGCGAAAATTTCCGCCAGCGAATTGCCGACTATAGACGGTGTAGGGCATAAACCCGGAGTTTCCTTCAAAGTTAACGGTTGCTCCACCCGTTTGCAGTACCGTCAACAAGTCGCCCATCGGTCGTTCTCGCATCCGGGGAACGCCATCGAGGCGATATTCACCATTCCCCAGTGCCACCAGCGCCGAAATAAACCGTGCTGCTGTACCTGCCAAACCTACAAATAAATCTGCCTGTTTAGCTGGAATTTCGCCTCCCCTTCCCGCCACTTGAATTTGTGCCAGTTGAGGATTCAAAGTAATGGGAATGCCCAATTGCTCTACGCATTTAGCAAAATATTCGCTGTCTTCACTAAATAAGGCATTTTCTAAAATGGAGTCACCTTGCGCCAAAGCTGCGACAAGCAACGCCCGATTGGTAAGACTTTTAGAACCAGGAATTTCTACCGTGGCATCCACTAGCCGATTCAGAGCAGGAATTGCAATGGTATCCACTTTAAACCTCTACGTAGGCGGTTAGCTACAACTTTATATATTGCCATATCTTGAGCAAAAGGAGCAGGGAAGTAGGGAGTGTGAGTTACAAGTAAAGTAGTGAGGAATAATATTTTAAAACTTATAATTTATAACTCGCCTATAACTCAGCACTGGCTCAAAGCCAGCTATCCGCTAACAGGACTCTAGAAAGATGCAATTTATCGATCGAGCAAAAATTGAAGTTGAAGCTGGTAAAGGCGGCGATGGTATTGTCGCTTTCCGGCGAGAGAAATACGTGCCCACTGGCGGCCCCTCTGGTGGTAATGGGGGAAGAGGTGGTTCGGTATTTTTCGTTGCCGAAGAAAACCTACAAACCTTGCTGGACTTCAGATATAACCATCGCTTTCAGGCAGAAAAGGGTACTCGTGGCGGGCCAAATAACTGCACTGGGGCAGCGGGTAAGGATTTAATTATCGAAGTTCCCTGCGGTACAACCATTTATGATGCTGAAACTGGCGAACTGCTAGGGGATTTAATTGAACCTAAGCAGACTTTGCTGATTGCCCAAGGTGGTAAAGGCGGACTGGGAAATCAGCATTTCTTGAGTAACCGTAACCGCGCCCCAGAATATGCCCTCCCAGGATTACCAGGAGAAATAAAGCAGCTGCGCCTAGAGTTGAAACTTTTGGCAGAAGTGGGGATTATTGGCTTACCAAATGCTGGTAAATCCACTTTAATTTCATCTTTATCTGCTGCACGTCCGAAAATCGCAGACTACCCCTTCACTACCCTGATTCCAAATTTGGGTGTAGTGCAAAAACCTACAGGTGATGGTACTGTTTTCGCCGACATTCCCGGACTAATCGAGGGCGCGTCTCAAGGTGCAGGACTGGGACACGATTTCTTGCGCCATATTGAGCGCACGCGAGTGTTACTTCACTTAATTGATGCTACTAGTGATGATGTGATTAGAGATTACAACACAATTAAGGAAGAATTACAAGCTTATGGACGGGGTTTAGCAGAACGTCCGCAAATTTTGGCGCTGAATAAAATTGATGCAGTCGATCGCGAAACTGTCGATTTGGAAGCATTAGCTACCCAACTTAATCATCTTTCCTACGCGCCAGTTTTTGTGATTTCAGCAGTTACTCGCACTGGGTTAGAGCCGATGTTACAAGAAATCTGGGGAATTCTCGACCAAATGAAGGTTCCTGAAGAAGTGGAAGCATTTAGATAATTTGTAATTCGTAATTCGTAATTACTACTTTTAGAGGGAAAGTAGCTGTTGGCAGCAGACAATTTTCTCAATGTCTTGTGGGGTGGGCAACATGAGCGCCCAAATTTATCCTACTTGAAGAAGTTTAAAATCCCATACACAACGGGTGTTTGTGTTGGGGTAACAGTTTTACGTCTGCGTCCACCCGAACCTGTTGATGAACATGTAGTAATTATTGGCATTGATGAAGATGATATTGCTAAAGCCGGAGGATATCCTATACCCGATGGTGAAATTGCAGATTTACTAAACAAGCTGGAAACTTACAAACCTCGTGCGATCGGACTCGACCTTTTCAAAAATGTCCCTGTTGAACCAGGTCACAATCAACTTCAGGACTTACGCAACTGGCATAAGCAATGGCGTGGCTTTTGTGAGTAGCATAATTGATACAAAACCTTAAAAAGCTTGCGGTCTCGTCAAATTCGTAGATTAGACTAGAACCACAGGGTAACAATCAAAGGAAGATTATGATGAGCGATCGCGACTATACCTTAATCATTGATAAAAGCGGTAGTATGTCTACACCCGACCAAGTGGGTGGTAGAAGTAGATGGGAAATCGCTCAAGAGTCTACTCTTGCTTTGGCCAGAAAGGCCGAACAGTTTGACCCCGATGGCATCACCGTTTACGTGTTTTCTGGTAGATTTAAACGCTACGATGATGTCACCTCAGCCAAAGTCGCCCAGATATTTCTCGAAAATGACCCTGCTGGCACAACAAATTTAGCTGGTGTACTCCAGGATGCCCTCAATAACTACTTTCAACGCAAAGCAGCTGGTAAAACCAAGCCAAACGGAGAAACAATTTTAGTGATCACCGATGGTGAACCAGACGATCGCAAAGCTGTGTTTGAAGTCATCATTCATGCTACTCGCCAAATGGAACGTGATGAAGAATTAGGAATTTCGATTATTCAAGTAGGTTCAGATGCCCAAGCAACTAAATTCCTCAAAGCCTTGGATGACCAATTACAAAGTGTTGGCGCTAAATTTGATATTTGCGATACCGTCACTTTAGACGACTTAGAAGAAATGAGTCTTGTAGATGTATTGACGAACGCTATAACTGACTAATATGTTTGGCGATCGCCCATAGTTCAGCAACTATTAATTCTTAATTGGAGAATCGAATCATGCTAGAAAATCGTGATTATACCTTGATTATTGACAAAAGCGGTAGTATGGCAACCCAAGATCAAAAGGGTGGTAGAACTAGATGGGTTGCAGCCCAAGAATCAACTTTAGCTTTAGCTAGTAAATGCGAGCAATTTGACCCAGATGGCATTACTATCTATGTATTTTCTGGCAAATTCAAGCGATACGAAAATGTCACATCCAGCAAGGTGTCACAAATTTTTCGAGAGAACGATCCCTCTGGTACAACTGACTTGGCAAGTGTGTTAAAACATGCAACTGATGATTACCTTCAACGCAAAGCAGCCGGTCAAACCAAACCAAATGGTGAAACAATTTTAGTAGTTACTGATGGTGAGCCGGACGATCGCAAAGCAGTCATGAGGGTGATTATTGAAGCTTCTCGTCGCATCGATCGAGATGAAGAATTAGCTATTTCTTTTATTCAAGTTGGCACAGATCAACAAGCTACCCGCTTTCTCAAAGTCTTAGATGATGAACTCCAAAGTGCTGGTGCTAAGTTTGATATCTGTGACACCATTACTATGGAAGACATGGAAGATTTGAGTCTATCGGAAGTGCTACTCAATGCTATTAATGACTAGCTATACTATTTTTTAGGAATTGCAAAAATGGATTCCCTTGATAAGCTCTTAGCCCAACTCGAAACTGAATACAAAGAAGTACAACCACAACCGCAATCAAAATCAGCCACAGCCAAATCGTTTATTCCACCATTGCCGAAGTCGGCATCTTTCATGGATAAGCTTTTGGCAGAAGTTCAGGCTGATTTTGCCCAAGAGGATGCTGCTATTGAATTAAAAAGACAGCAAGAACTAGAACAAGAAAGGATTCGACAAGAACAACTCAAAGCCAAACAACTAGAGGCTTTGAAAGTGCAAGCAAAAGAATGGTTAGCCAAAGTAGATCCACTTTCATCCGAAGGACTTTGGTTTGAAAGGTTTGCTGAAAGTTACCCTTCAAAATTAGAGGCGGCGATTGAATATTTAAAAAGCAATGAATAAACTTAAAATTTAAAATTTAAGACCCCATAGATAAATCTGCTCGCTAGAATTGAAAATTAGCAAATTTAATTGAAGTAAGCGCAAATAATTCTACCAATTTGAAAAACGAATCCGACAAATAGACCATTTGTAGAGACGCGATTCATCGCGTCTTTACCCAAGGATATGTTGCAATCATTAATTGAATTGGTATTAGAAGATGTGTTGGGTATATTACCGCATTAGCGTAATGCACCGAAGACCTCAAATGGTGAGTTACGAAAGCCATAAACTACCATACATATCAAAGTTAAGTTAGCAATAATTGTTTATTCACTATAATTAATATTAATGGTGATTTGTTCTAGCTAAATGTTGCACAGCCCATTCATGCATAGCATAGAGAATTGGTTGCAAAGTTTCTCCTAAAGGCGTCAGTGAATATTCTACCTTGGGTGGAATTTGGGGATAAACTTCTCGATGAATAATGCCGTCTTCCTCCATTTCTCTGAGTTGCTGGGTTAGCATCTTTTGCGTAACTCCAGGTAAAGCCCGTTGCAGTTCACCAAAGCGTTTGACGCCAGTCATTAATTCTCTAATAATTAAAACTTTCCAGCGTCCGCCAATCACTTTTAGGGTAGTTTCTACTTCACAAGTCAGCCTGAGATGGTTTTCTGCTTCAGCTTTCATAGTTTTTTTGTAGGAATAACCAGAAGGAAGGTTTGCTCGGTAGTACCACTAGTTATCTGATTATTACTTGTTTTATGTCTTTCATAATTAGTGTAGCAGCTGCGGGAATATGAAAAGTTTTCACAAGGCTAGACTTGTTCGTGCTTTACCTGTTGTTAAATAATTGCAAATTCAAGCAAAGAAGCTTCAAAAATCTCAGGTGATGCTAGAGAATATAGAAATCCCTGGCTAACGAAAGTTTCAGCCAGGGGTAGTCATCGTTAAATACTCAGCATATCTATAGTTACGTAGCTACCAACTCAGAATCAATTTCCGATGGCGCACTATCTTGGACTAGCGATCGCGTTTCGCCGTTACGCTCAAGGATACCGCCAACCATTGCCAACAAAGCATTCACCTTGCGAGTTCGCCACATATCTACGAGGTTTTGCACTTCAGTTGCAGACATCCGGCGCATCATCGCTTCGTAGAGATAAGCAGCGTGTCCAGTTTCATCTTGGGCAATACTTAGCATTCCTAACTTCAAGTTACGAGCGGTTGGCTCGTTATCAGGTAATACTTTCGCCATTCGCGCAAAGTCTTTGCTAGCATCTAACTCCAGAATGTATGTGCTAGCCATAAACGTATCCCAATCAATCACAGCAGGTTTGAGTTGTTCTTGAGGGTAGCCCTCATAGAATGCTGCAAAAAAGGGACTACGCTGTTGTGATTTTTTTGTAGATGTAGTTTGGGGTTGAGCCTTAAAATCTATAACTTGTTTATTGAGCTGTTGTAAAGCGTGGGCGAAAATTTTACCATGCCTAGTTTCATCTGATGCATGTTTGGCTAGTTTTTCGGCTAACCATGTATCGCCTTCGGCTGCGGCGCGATCGCTAAGTGCAGATAAAAATGGCACAGAGCCAGATTCCGCCAACTGAAACCCTGCAAGGATATTGGGACGGGTTTTAGAATCACGAATTTGAGCAGCAGAGTAATAGGCAAAGACACCTGAACCAGCTAAATGCAGAACGTTAGTCAAGAAGTTCATCAAAAATTCTCGCTGACAATTGGAAGGTTACAATTCTTATACTAATCCGCATTTTCTATTCCTTTGCCGCCAGAGGGTTTTATCATTTTGAATTGCCTATGGGAGTATTTCAACAGTTAACAAATATATCTTTTCATTTTGCTAGTATCATCCCACAGAGATAATTTGGTAATTTTGGATGGAGAAATTAACTAAACCAGTGCGATTTTGGCTTTGTGCAACTATCATAATTTTGGGTTTGTTCGGCTGCGATCGCTTGATCGGGAATTCTGGAGAACCAGTTGAACGAGTCAGTGATGGTGATACTTTAGTAGTAAAAGATGCCGATGGCAAAAATCTGACAGTCCGCTTTGCTTGTGTAGACGCGCCAGAAATAGCTCATACAAACAAAGAAAAGCAGAGTAAACGTATTAGCGATCGCAATCAATTTACTTGGGGTGTGAAAGCCCAAGAACGGGTGCAACAACTGGTGCAACAAGGAGGCGATCGCGTGACTTTGAATATCACCGATAGCGATCGCTATGGACGCAAAATTGCCGAAGTCCGTTTAAAAAATGGCACTTTTGTGCAACAGGTATTGTTACAAGAAGGTTTAGCAAAAGTCTATCGTCCCTATTTAAACAAGTGTCCTAGTAAAGATTTAGTTCAACAAGCCGAAGCTAAGGCGAAGGAGCAACGGCTCGGCGTTTGGAGCGATACTAAATTTATAAATCCTTGGGAATATCGCAGTCTATATAAGAAGTAAAACAGGAGTCAGAATTCACTAATTCACCAATTCTGAATTGGTGAATACTCTACGCATAAAAGTATAGAGTTTTAATCAGAAAAACTCTAGCGGTTTCTACTTGAATGCACTATTACATTTTTTAGCATTGGCTATTTGGGTAATAACTTAGCTACTTCCTTTGATTCCCCCCTACTCCCCTGCCTCCCCTGCTCCAACTCATTACTCATTACTCATTACTCATTACTCCTCTGCTCCCCCTGCCTCCCCTGCTCCCCCTGCCTCTCTACTCCTCTCCCCAAGTTTGCAGTTGCAAATAAACTAGTACCAGCGTCACTGCTAATAATACAGTCGCTCCTGCTGCTGCATAACCAAAATCAAATTGACCAAAAGCCTCTTGGTAAATGTAGTAAACCAGCAGATTAGTTGAATTTAGTGGCCCACCGCCAGTCATCACAAAAACTTGCTCAAAACTCCGCAATGTAAAAATTGCGGTAGTAATGACTGCAAATATCACAGTCGGGCGCAATCCGGGTAAAGTAATATACCAAAATTGTTGCCAAGCATTTGCTCCATCTAAGTCTGCTGCTTCATAACGACTGGGAGGAATTGCTTGCAACCCTGCTAAAAAAACTACCATATTGAAACCCAGTTGTTTCCAAATACTCATTAAAATAATTACTGGCATTGCCCAAAATGTGTCTCCTAACCAAGGTATTTCTGAAATGCCAAAAAAATCTAAAAGTCCGTTAACTGGCCCTGATGTCTGAAACAGCCAGCGAAATCCCAAACCCGCTGCCACAATTGAAATAATTGAAGGTAAAAAATAAGTACTTCGCAGGATGCCCCGCAAGGGAATGGAGCGGTTTAATAATATTGCCAATGCCAAGGAGATAACTAAACTGGGAATGATGGTGGCAATGGTAAAATAGAAGGTGTTACCTAGAACTTGCCAGAAATCGGGGTCGAGTAGCAAGCGCCAATAGTTTTTTAAGCCTATCCAATAAATACCTTTTAAGGTGAAACTACCAGCAGTGAAACTGAGATAGAACAAATAGGCAATCGGCCAAATGATAAAAACACCCAGCAAAATTAATGCTGGTGCGAGAAAAATCCACGCGGCTACTGTATCATTATCCAACCACGACTTAGTATATATTTTTGGCATCTATAATTAACCTTTCTAGCTGTTATGACTTTCCGCCCTGATTCTACCCTGAGCTTAATTTCTCCCAACATTAGCGATCGCTTGGGGTTTGCTCTTGGTTCATAATTATCTCTACTTGGAGTCTTTACTTAAACATCGCTATTTTTCTGCAAACTCAAACCAATCCCAAATGCAATTTTAACGCCGCATCAATTAGTACCATTATCTCTTCGTTTAAACTACCTAATACTTCACCAGTAATTCGTTGCTTAGAAATTGTTCGCACTTGCTGCGCCTGTACTTTAGAAGACTTTGTTAAACCACTAACCTCTGGATTAAGCAGAACTTCAAAGGGATAAACACGGCTCACATTAGAAGTAAGCGGTAAAATTGTTACAGTGGTAGCAGCACTATTACTTGTATTATTACTGACAATTAGCACTGGACGACGTTTACCCATTTCTGAACCCATCACCGGACTAAGATTTGCGTAATAAATATCACCACGTTTCATCTGTTAAACCATCTGCCACTGTCACATCCCAATCGTTATCAATTTCAGCAGATGCTTCTCGGTAAGCTGCCTCTAATTCTCGGTTTCGCAGCAATTCTAATGCTTCTTCAATTACTTGAGAACGAGATTTACAGCCTTTATTGAGCTTGTAATTTTCGACAAACTCCACTAAAGACGGTGGCAAGGAAATAGAGAGTTTTTCTACATTCATCTTCCTACCAATTAGTAGCAAAAATAATTCCTACTAATATACTAGCTTAATCTCAAGTCAGTAAATCGATGCTGCTACTTACTGCATCATTATCCAACCACGACTTAGTATATATTTTTGTATATATTTTTGGCATCTATAAATTAACCCTCCTAGCTGTTATGACTTTTTGCATTGATTCTACCCAGAGCTTAATTTCTCCCAACATTAGCGATGATTGCCAACAATTCGCCCCTTTAAAACTGGGAATTATGGCTTCTGGGAATGGCAGCAATTTTGATGTAGTTGCCCAAGCTATCGAAGATGGACGGCTAAATGCCCAAATTCAAGTTTTAATTTACAATAACCCCTCGGCAAAAGCAGCCGTCAGAGCAGCTAATAGAGGTGTAGAAACTGTTTTATTAAATCACCGCAACTATCAAAACCGAGAAGAGTTTGACGAAAAAATTGTGCAGACATTGCGGCACTACGATGTAGAGTGGGTGATTTTGGCAGGGTGGATGCGACTATTAACGTCAGTTTTCATTGATGCCTTTCCTGAGAGGATTATCAATATCCATCCGAGTTTGTTACCTAGTTTCAAGGGAATCCATGCTGTAGAACAAGCCTTGGCATCTGGGGTAAAAATTACTGGTTGTACAGTGCATATAGCTTGCTTAGAAATGGATAGCGGCCCAATATTAATGCAAGCCGCAGTACCAGTACTGCCGGATGATACAGCAGAAACACTCCACGCCAGGATTCAAATTCAGGAACATCGAATTTTACCATTAGCGATCGCTCTAGCAGCTTCGTCAAAAGTTACACTAAGCGTAACGTAAAAATACATATATCAATTAAGGGCGCACAGCTAGCTGCGCGCCCCTACTATTCCTCAGAGTTAGCTTCAGCAGTTTGATACGCTTGTAGGAGTCTAGCATGATCGAGAGTAAATCCTACTTGCATCGCTATCTGACCAAATAAATCAATCTCAGATTGTTGCCAATCGCGGGGTTCAGAACACTGATGTGCAATTAACAAGCCAAATAGCTGCTCATCTTTAATAATTGGTGCTACTAAATTTGCTTTCACGCTAAAAGATTCGAGCAGTTTGATGTGACAATCAGTCAAACTAGACTCATAAATGTTGTTGATTGCGACAACGCGACCAGATTGGTACTTTTCTATATAGCTTTCAGTAAAACAAGGGTCGTGAATTTTAGACCGCAAAACTTTGGGATAACCTGGAACCACTGATTCAGCAATAATAATTCCGAACCAATTAGCGTAAAAGCTATAAATCAAAACTCGGTCAGTACTAAGTGCTTTGCGAACCTCTTCCACAGTAGTTTTGATGATATCCTCTTCCTTGAGGGATTGGCGAATGCTGCGGATAATATCCACTAGTAACTGACTTCGCATCCTTTCTGCTTCGATTCTTTGCAGGAGTCTTGCATGGTCGAGAGCAAATCCGACTTGCATCGCTATCTGACCAAATAAATCAATCTCAGGTTGTTGCCAATCGCGGGGTTTGGAGCATTGATGTGCAATTAACAAACCAAATAGCTGTTCATCTTTAATAATGGGGGCTACTAAATTTGCTTTGATAGCAAAGGATTCGAGCAGGTGAATGTGACAATCAGCTAAACCTGCTTCATAAATGTTGTTGATTGCCAGAACGCGACCAGACTGATACTCTTCTACATAGCCTTGACCGAAACATGGGTCTTGGATTTCAGCTCGTAAAACTTTTGGGTAGGTGAGAACAACTGATTCAGCAATCACTGTTCCAGACCAATTACCATCAAAGCTATAAACCATCACTCGGTCAGCACTCAGAGCTTTGCGAACCTCTTCCACAGTGGTTTTGAGGACATCCTCTTCGTTGAGTGATTGGCGAATAATGCCGATAGTATCTGCTAACAATTGACTTTGCACACCCTCAGCCTCGATTCGTTGCAGGAGTCTTGCATGGTCGAGAGCAAACCCGACTTGCATCGCTATCTGAGCAAATAAATCAATCTCAGATTGTTGCCAATCACGGGGTCTGGAGCATTGATGTGCAATTAATAAGCCAAATAGCTGTTCATCTTTGAGAATTGGGGCGACCAAATTTGCTTTGACAGCAAAGGATTCGAGCAGGCTAATGTGACAATCAGCTAAACCTGCTTCGTAAATGTTGTTTGTGGCTACAACGCGACCAGACTGATACTTTTCTACATAACCCTGACCGAAACAGATGTCTTGAATTTCAGATCGCAAAACTTTGGGATAACCTGGAACTACTGATTCGGCAATTATAATTCCAGACCAATTAGGGTAAAAGCTATAAACCAGTACTCGGTCAGTACTCAAAGCTTTGCGAACCTCTTCCACCGTTGTTTTGAGGACATCTTCTTCGTTGAGCGATTGGCGAATGCTGCGGGTAATTTCGATAAATACCTGAGCTTTATTTGCTTTGGTATCTACTTGTTGTAGAAGCTTGGCATAGTCAAGGGCAAATCCTACTTGCATGGCTATCTGAGAGAACAAATCAATCTCAGACTGTTGCCAAGAGCGAATTCTAGAACACTGATGTGCAATCAATAAACCGAATAGCTGTTTGCCTTTGAGAATAGGTGCGACTAAATTAGATTTGACAGCAAATTGCTCCAGCAACTCAATATCAGCATCACTAAGATCGCCTTGATGGATATTATCAATAGCATGGATCTTACCATTCTGATATTTGTCTATATACCCTGCCTCAAATCCAGGCTCGGAGACTGTAACCCCTAATATTTTTGGTAAACCAGGTGCTACTGATTCGGCGATAAAGGTTCCATTATAGTTGGAGTCGAAGTAAAAGATGGTGACGCGATCGATGCTTAAAGCTTTACGAATTTCTTCTGAGGTAGTTTTGAGAACATCTTCTTCATTGAATGATTCTCGAACCCAACGGGTAATTTTGATTAATATTTGGGAATAATCGGCTTCGGCTTCTTTCTCTTGTACCAAAACGGAAAGCAGGTCTGTGAAGGAGGTGATGTTTTTCTCTAACATCACTAATTCATCTTGGCTAGCGATGAATACTTGAGTAAACTCACTGTCTGGACGTAGCTTCTTTTTAATATTATTAGAAATTGCCGCAACGTTGCTGACTCGACTCATAACTCGATTCGCCACAAAAACAGCGATCGCACCTGCTACAATTGCTGTCACTCCCATACCAGTTAACAAGAGTGACAATTGTCTTTGTAGAGCAAGTTCAGTTTCTGTACTCTCTTGTCTGATTTGCTGAGTTTGTGTGTTAATTAAATTAATCCCATAGTTGTAAGTAGCTGTCCCAATTGCAACTACAGGAAGAACACTGATACTTAGTGCCCAAACTATTGCTTTAGTCTTTAAACTCCATTTTTGTTGCCAGAGTCTCTGTTGACGATTTCGTCTTGCTTGGTTTTGAAAAAAAGACTGACTCATAAATGAAACCTGGATTGCTGCAAGTGAGAATCAAGTAAATAACCTCACCACCAAATTCTACATAAAACTTATAAAACAAGGACTGGCTTTCAGGAGTATTTTAAGGCACTAATGTTCTAGGTCATGTCCCATAATGCTTTTGTTTGCTTGAAATTCAAAAAAATTGGGTCTGATTAACAGGTTTGTCAACAATCTTATGGCGATCGCTTGGTTGGAATGTCTTATTTTCTCATTAGGAGTTGTAGTTTGCTGACAACACAGCCAAACAATCTTTATTTTTTAACGAGAGTTTTACAAACTTGTTTTCACAGTTACCCTTACCCGTAATCTCATGTCCGTTTGATTACTGACATTAGTTTTCAAGTACATGAGGGACAAAATGCAGGATTCATGCATCAGACACAAAAAGTTGTACTTCCTGCCCCCTGCCCTCCATAGCTTAATCTGCAATCAACTCGACTGCATCTCGTCCATCAGAATTTTGTAAGTAAACTTTGACAACTTCTTCTTTAGCTGTAGGCAACTTCTTGCCAATAAAATCTGGGTGAATTGGCAATTCTCGATGGCCTCTGTCTACTAACACAGCTAAACGAATCACCTCTGGCCTACCGTAATCGTTGACTGCGTTCAAAGCCGCGCGAATCGTCCGTCCTTTGAAAATCACATCATCCACCAGTACAACTGTTTTTCCCGTAAGATCGAAAGGAATTTCGCTTTTCGTTGGAGTCCGCAATCCAATTTTGTCAAGGTCATCTCGATAAAATGTAATGTCCAAAGCACCCACTGACACTGCTACACCTTCGAGCGTCTCAATCTGACGCGCCAATAATTCGGCTAATAACGCACCCCTGGTATAAATACCAAGAAGCACCAGTTGAGACAAATCACGCGTCCTTTCGACAATTTGAGAAGCAAGACGAGTCAAGGTACGACGGATTTCTTCGGATGAGAGGATTTCAACTACTTTGGCAGACATAGCGAGTGATAAGTTAGGAGTGATGAGTTAAGAGTTAGGAGTTTTTATTCTTAACTCCTAACTCCTAATTCCTAACTTTATATTTATCATTACCTATTTGGGAGCATTAAGAATATTGCGATCGCTATCCCTAACCATAGCAAATAACAATATCGAGTCAGCTGTAAAGCATTCTGAATAGAAGTTGCAGTAATGGGATAAAGAGCATCTCCTAGCAGTGGTTTGTACTTAGCTACCCCCCGATACCAATTTGTACCCCCTATCTGCACACCTAAAAATGCAGCATAGGCGCACTCACTCCAGCCAGAATTGGGACTAGGATCGTTAATTGCATCCCGACGACAAATGTGCCAAATATGCATCGGTTTACCCGATAGCAGTGCCAGAGTCACGACTGTTAACCGACAAGGTAGCCAAGTCAAATAATCTTCTAACCGCGCACAGAACCACCCTAAATAAGTATAGGGTGCTTCCCGATAGCCCACCATTGAATCAAGGGTACTGCTGGCTTTATATGCTAAAGCTAAAGGAGTTGGCCCCACAACTGGTATAAAGACACCAACAATTGTATAAAAAAGCGGAGCCATTACCCCATCGGTGGCATTTTCTGCAACCGTTTCTAAAACAGCTCGGTAAATTTCTGCTTGTGAGAGGTTTTGAGTATCTCGACCAACATAATTACTTAAAATCTTTCGAGCCTTCTCTAAATCTCCGATTGTTAAAGGTTGTAAAACAGCCTCCGCTGCTACTCGCAAACTTCTGCCAGCAAAACAACTAGCCAAAAGAATGCTATTTATGGCAATTCCTAAGAGTGGATGAACCCATCTGGCAATTTGAATCATCCAAAAGCCAACAAGACCGCTACCAATTATCAAGATAATACCTAGTACAATTCCAGCTAGACGTTGTGTTAGAGAATTTTGACATAAGTGGAGAAAAAATTTGGTTAGGCGAGAAATTACCCACCCCATAATTTGCACTGGATGAGGCCAATCCCAAGGGTCGCCAATTAAGTAATCTAAAAATGCTGCAATTATTAAGATATAGATATTATTAGTCATAAGTCACAAGTCTTGGGTTCAAAGTCAAGGGTCAATCTTTTGACTATTGACCAAAGCAACGGAAACGTCTTTGGCTTTGCTCTTGACTAAACTACAAAACTAGCTTCTTCTCCAAGAGAAGCTTGCCGACTGCGAGCATCGTAATAAAGGTCTGCCAGAGTAATACTGTATAAAGCTTCTTTGAGCTTTTGGTTGAGTCTCTGCCAGAGGCTAAACGTTACCCAATCTTCAGCTTGTGTTGGTACTGGGGTGTAATGAGGTAAATGGCTAGTCTCGCCAACAGCTTCTAAAATTTCTCCTATAGATATTTGTGCAGGCTCTCTTGCCAATTGATATCCGCCGATGCTACCACGAATTGATTTCACTATTGACGCACGACGCATTTCTATTAGTAGTTTTTCGAGGTAAGGAGCTGGGATATCTTGGCGTTTTGCGATCGCTTTCACAGATGCAGGCCCATATCTTGGCTGTAAACTTAAATCTAGCAACGCCTTTACACTATAGTGTCCTCTGGTAGTTAATTTCATTTTGGCAAGTTTTGTTGTTTGTCCTTTGTGATTTGTCATTTGTCATTTGTTCTTTGTAAATAACCAATGACCAAGACTTCAACTTTTTGATGACGCGCTGTTCGCGTTCGCTCAGTACAAGTAACCAATGACCAATGACTAAGGATCAGTTTTACTTATCATTCTGTAACTCGGTTATCATCCTCAGCAAATAAATAACCTTTTGAGCTTTAGTTTAGAAAACTTAAAACTTCTATAGTCTAGCAGTAATTCACAAACTATATCTATATATATAGTTATCAGCATTGCCAGCATTCTCTAAAATGAATTGTCTTGCCAATATTGGTAATGGCATAACAATTGTGCATCTGAGTGTAATATACTTGGCTAGGTTGAGATAAAAACTAAAGGATTATGTTCCTGTTAGCTCAACCTCAGCTAAAATAAAATCGATTCAAACACTTCAAACATTCATTTTCGACCTAAGTTGATGCCTAAACAGAAAAAAATTGAACCCTTACTCGGCGAAGAACTGCTCAAAAAAGTCAAAGAGCTAGAGAACGAGAGCAAAGAAGACAAAGCTAAGAAGTGCGGCTACTATACCGTTACCAAAAATGGTATAGAGCGCGTCAATATGATGAAGTTCTTAAATGCCCTAATTGATGCTGAAGGCATTCAGTTAGACAGTACACCCAGTGCTAATGGGCGTGGTGGACGTAGTGCTAGCTATAGAATTAGTGTGCAATCGAATGGTAACTTACTGATAGGTTCAGCTTATACAAAACAGATGAATCTTCAACCAGGAGATGAGTTTCTGATCACTTTAGGCAAAAAGCACATTCGTCTGAGACAGGTAGATCCAGAAGATCGTGAAGATGATGAAGCCATAGAAGCCACGGCTTAATAAATGGTCATTAGTCAATTCTCCTTTGTCATTTGTCCTTTGTCCTTTGTGAAAAACAATGACTATAAACAGTCATTAGTCAAGTGTCATTTGTCTTTTGTGAAAAATAATGACCAATGACCAATGACCAATGACCAATGACCAATGACTAATGACTAATGACTATATCTGTAGTAGGTAAGACTGGTAAATAGTGGCGAAGTGCCTTGCGCGTAACTGCTAAATTACAGGTTAATGCAATTTGCTCTTTTTCTAATAAACCCAAAATGCGATCGGGTTTGTCTCGTGCTACCACTGGTAATTGATGTAAACCTCGAAGACTCATCCGGTCTAAAGCCTCAGATAAAAGTTCATCTTGCCATGCATAGAGAATTTCAGTAGTACAAATGTCTATGAGGGTTTGACTGGATAAATTATCGGGAATTTCGGTTAGGGGATTTGGATATGTTTGCCAAATAGCAAGGGCACGGTTAATATCTTCCAAAGAAAGTATACCAACTAATTGCTCTGCTTGATCGAATATTAAAGCACTACGAACGCGATCGCGGGTCATTTCCACAGCGGCATCTAATACTCCCAAAGTTGCAGGTAACTTTTTGGGATAAGGGTACATGGCATCTTCTACTAAAATTTGTTGCACAATTTCCGATTGTTCATCTTTCAATTCCGAAAGACCAATTTGTTGTAGATTAGAGTTAGAGTTAAAAGTTGGTTTAATCCTTTCTACTAGCCAAACACTTAAACCCACAGCTGCCATCAACGGTAAAACAATCCGATAGTCACGGGTTAATTCAAACAGCATTAAAATAGCCGTTAACGGCGCTCTCACACTAGCAGCTAATACTGCTGCCATTCCCACCATTGCGTATGCTGGGGGAGCCGCCATTTGATCGCAAATTGTCGGGAATGCTACAGCCAAAATTTTGGCGTAAGCCGATCCGAAAGAAGCACCTAAAAACATTGCTGGTGCGAACAAACCACCAATGAAACCACTACCTGCACTAATTGCAGTCATCAATAATTTCACTACCAACAACACCACCAATAAGTAGAGTGGAAACTCCACATCTTGAAGCATTGCTTCTACAGTTTCATAACCGACACCCAGAATTTGCGGGAACTGCAAAGCAACAGCACCAATAATTGCACCGCCAATAATTGGATGAATCGGCTGAGGAATTCGCCCTAAAAAATCAAAACCTGGAACCTTCCCAGCAAAGCAAGCTTTTGCTCCCCGAATTGATTGAGTATAAGCCAGAGAAACGAGGCTGGCCCCTAAACCTAAGCCAAGGTAAAGAGGTAATTCCAAAGGACTGCGAACTTGGTAAACAGGTAAATCAAAAGCAGGTTGGGCCCCCAAACCAATTTGGGCAATTAATGCTGCTACCACCGCAGCTAAAAGCACCACGCTGACAGCAGAAGTAGCGAAAGATGTCGCTCCCATCACCACCTCTAGAGCAAAAAATACTCCAGCGATGGGAGCATTAAATCCCGCCGCCAGTCCCGCCGCCGCGCCAGCACCCAACAGCAAACGTTGTCGTTCCTGAGATACATTTAGGATCACAGAGAACAACATCCCAAAATTTGCGCCAATTTCGACACTCGGCCCTTCTGGCCCCAAAGAAGCACCGCTCCCTAAAGTAACAGATGCGGCTAGCATTTTGCTAACTGGTCTTAGTGGTCGCTTAATCTCTGTTCCCTGAGAGGCGGCGATGAGAGATGAAAGTCCAGGGCCAAAGTCTTGAGTACGCCAACGCATCAAGCCAACAATTAATCCGCCAAGGGTGGGAACGCAGGCTAAAGTCCATGCACCCCAGCCGCCAATTTGACCCATTAAATTTTCCAGCATCAGCTGGTGAACCAACTGGATTAAATAGTGAAAGGTGACTACACCCATACCAGTACCACCGCCAATGAGCATGGCTAAAAACAGCACAACTGTTTCTGGGGATGGCTGAAAACGATTAATTAGGTGAGCTAAACGAGCGGAAGGTGTAGGAAAGGCAGGTTGTTCCGTTACCTTCCTCAGTTGAGTGGGAGGCAAGAGAGTCATTGAGAGGCGGGGTAAATGTAAGAAAAAATTTAAATTTTTATCTGTTACTTATCATTGTGAGCCATTATTTAGCAACCGGACAAGTAGACTTTATTTGCTTAACTTACAAAGCTTTAGCTAAAAATGTCATTGTGCAAAATTTGTGTGGGGAGAATGGTTAAATGAGAGACAATTATTATTTAAGGGTCAGCGATGCCTAAGTTGAGCGTAGCTGCGGCTAGTGGGGTGTGAGCGAGCGCCAACACTATTTTTTCTAGAGACAACAAAGTTTTTTGGCTGGGTGGAAGTACCCGTAAACATTAACCATGAGTCATCCTTGTTTAAATCTAGCTATACTCGTGTTGCGACTATTGAGGCATCCTTGGTAGTAATAGAATGTATGTATGATTGATGCCTGATATCAGATCGTACTATTGATTGACCCCAATTCAATATAGCTATTGTTATAGAGCGAGTAAGTGGACTAGGCGGACGAGGTAAATGAATATACACACTTTTGATAATCATTATGTTACTTGCCCAATTTGCCAAAGAAATGCTACGCCTAAACCAGTTAAAACACGCATGGGTTTGTTTTGCTGTCCCTATTGCCAGGAAAGGCTAGTAGTTTGCCAAAGTGGTCATTATGTCCGCGATCCGTTTACTTGGAGACAATTGATGATGTCTTCATCGCTACGTCGTCAAAGCCGACCTTTAGCGAGGATTCTCAGAGATTTTATCCTACTCAAGCGTCCGATGGTAGCCTTGGCTGTAGGTAGTGCAATTTTCTTTGGTGCGATCGCTCTGACCCAAGAAAAAACAAGTTACGATCGCCAAATTCTTCCCACAACAGAGAAAGTTAATGAACCAGGAAACAAATCCCAGTAAATCGATTACTTTGATTTTTGTAATATTATAACTAAATACTTCGAGCAAACCGTGTCTTCTTACCCCAAATAAGACGCGGTTTTATATTATGTCAGCTTCCAGAGCGATCGCCCATTAAGTAAGTACTTTAGTACCCAAGATAACTATTTTCAGCACTAAAGTGCTAACTACAAACTATTGTTTATTTATGCTTATCTAATTATATCGATTTAAAAATCGGAACACTACAGCATCTAAGATTTACTGTCCGGCAAAACTTGGGGTGAAAACATTGCCTGCAACGACTCATAGTAAGCGAGAAAATAAGCAGCTTGTTCTGGTTGCAAACGAGAGCGGATTTCAGTACCGAGCAAGTAAATTAATTGCCGCACCAATTCCCAGCGCACTTTTAATCGAGGATATAACATGACACACAAGGGAAATAGCTCTTGTTGTATGGCACTAATGTTGTTCTCCAAAATACAGACCCATAGATATACCTGGAACATCTCTATATCACGGACACTGGAAATGTTAATGTTAGTATCACTTAAGCGACCTGTATGGCATTGATAGTTGGGATACATCTGCATCACCCGTTCTGCAATCTCGGTCGCAATCTCGCTGCACAAGGGCAAAAGTTGCTGGACAGCTTGTAATGGTGGCGCGTCGTAAGCATATTCTGCTGCTGCCTGGTAAGCACGCTGGAGCGGCATATAGAGATGGTCGTCAATCACTTTGAAGTAATCCCTCAGCGATGCTTGTTGCACTGGTGGTGTTAAATTCAGTAGTATTTGTCCGCTGTAGTGAAACTGCATACTAATGAACCCAATTACTCTCGGATCGTCTGCTGTATATTTCTGTCGAATTTTTCCCAAATCCCTAGCAATCCATGTAGAAAACTTTGCTGGGGAAATCTGTTCAGCATAGGCTGAGAGGGCAGTTTGATAAATCTGGTGGGTATCCTTTGCAACTTCCCACGGATCGATTAATTCAGGGTCGATTTGATGCCGAATCACCTCTTGAGACAAAAGCGCTTCTGTTCTTCCCCACGCTTGCAGACTTGTGGTTCGCAGTGCCTGCGTTAACGTTTTTGCAACCTCATTTGCAATTTCACTGACCTTGAGAACTTCGATGCGATTGTCCTGTTCGGCTAAATTTCGCAAATACTTCTTCGCCCACGCTTCTGAAAATGGTTGATTTGCTTCTTTCTCAATCCTTCTGGCTGGTTCTGGTAACGATGAAAGATTTTGCGGCACTATAAACACCCAATTGCTAAATTTAATGAATGAAATATTTCGTAATAAATATTTCAAGCATAGAGAAATCAATCTCGCCAGCAAAACCGCAAAATTACGCAGTTTATCATTTCTTCAAAGTAAATCGCAGGTTTTTTATACTTTTTGGAAGAACGCGATCGCTATAAAATTATCATTACCTTTTGGGCAACGATCTGATTTTTTCCTGAGAAGGGGACAAGTAGGGGGGCAGGGGAGAAATCAATTCAAAATTCAAAATTCAAAATTCAAAATTAAAGAACTTCTGCCTCCTGCCTCCTCTTTCCCAATGCCCAATGCCCAATGCCCCATACTTACAATCTATTGATATCTTTTGTGACTAATTTCCAACCTTCAGCTTGGTCAATTAACTTCATCGACTCTAGTTGAAGATTTTTGAAATCAGATACATTCAGCAGGAAGTAGGGTTGGCCGTTGTAGTGCCAATAATATTCTAGTTCACCAACAGAAGCGGGAATGATGGTGCGATCGCTATAATAATCCAACGAAGGACGATGGTAAGGAAAGGATGTGTAAATCTTCCTCGTCGCTGGATTTGCTCGGACAATCATGGCAGCGACTGGTTTAACTGGATAGGCTTCTGATAATTCCCAAACCCAGTAGTTAGATTTCATTAACAGCAACAGCGAAATATAACTTCCCCAAAACAAAATCTTCAGAAATTGTCCGTCACCTCGTTCTGCCAATATGGCTGCTAAGGTCATAGTTAATGCTACGGCGGCAAAAATCAGTTGTAAGTCTGTTTTTGGTGTTGTACCCGAACTGAAATAAATACTACCAGCAGAAGCAGCTACAGCAAGTATTGCCAAACCAGCAACCCAAGCACGGGGATAAGATGAGAGTAAAGGCGAATTTTCTGTATCTGATAATTGGATACCAAAAGCTAAAGCTAAACTAGGGTAAATCGGGAATAGATACCAGGGAACTTTGGTAATCATGAAAGAAATTACCATTAGATAAACCCCACTCCACGCCATTATTAGTTTTGCCCAGCTAAGGTTGCGATTTTCCCAGGTTAAGCGGACAGTTTGTGGTAAGAATAATAACCACGGCCATGTGTATTTGAGAAGTTCAATCACATAGTACCAAGGTGGTTCAGAATTACCTTCTACAACTGAGCCAATTCGGCCTAGTGATGGGTTGGCAATACCAATTTGGGCGAAAGTATAACCATAGTGAATTAGTTGCGCACCATACCAACCAGCTACAGGTAGAATGCCAATTAAGATTGCAATCCAGAGATAGTAACAAGTGAGCAGTCGTGGCGTATCCCAAAACAGAAATACAATTGCGATCGCACCGAGTAATACGCCGAGCAGTCCTTGAGTTAAACAAATAAACCCAAAGCTAATGCCAACACCAAGACAATAACGTAAATCTCGGCGCGATCGCAACACGCACAACATCATCACCATCAAAAAACTTACAATCGCCCCATCCAACATTGCCAGCCGCCCATGACGCACCACGGGTAGCATTGTTAAGTAAATTAAGGCGCTATAAATAGCAGCCCAACGTTGGCGAAATATTTCTCGAGCAATGCAATACAGTAAAGGTACAGATGTTGCTGTTAAAATTGCTCCGGGTAGGCGCGTTGTCAACTCATTTTCGCCTCCTAGAGAATAAGCCCAAGCTATCAGCAAATGCATCAAAGGCGGCTTGTTGTGATATGGTTCGCCTCCTAACGTTGGGTAAAGCCAACGCATTGAACCTGCTGGGGCATGCCAAATTTCACGAGCAACCTGTGCCACAGTACCTTCATCCCAATCTCGCAGCGGCAATCCTCCCAGATTGATGCTAAACAGTAATACTGCTGCCAACAGCAATACTATTAGCCATACCCAATCAATCCATTTTCCAACCGTGCGATGCTGTTTTTCCAGATGACTCCAAATAAAGCTTCCTTCTTGCATATTCTCTGGTAATCATTTTACTTGCTGGTTTGATTACATAGAGACATCTAGCGAATCTCCAATGTTGCCACCCAGTAACAACTTATGTTCTTAACAATTGCTAGTTTCCAAGATTAACTCAATTTTTTCTAATTAGCGCTATTTTTTGAAAAAATTATATTGGTTGTTTAAATAACATTTAACTCAACAATTGATAAAAATAATACAAGTAACCCATAATTTTTTACATAGTTAGATAGTCCGTAAATAAACTTATATGATATTTTGAAGGTAACGCTTAGTTCCAATTTTATTCACTTATTTTTTGTCTGGCTAATTCCATATTTTTCAACTAATTGCTACAGTCATTTAATGGCATACTGAATATGTTAAATAATTGCCTACAATTTTTTGAAAAATAGTAGTTTTACGAAAGATATAATTATTTGTTTTTAAAAAAACTATTAATAAAAAATATTATTTAATAAAAATATTTCAAAAACCTAATTTTATTATTTTAACTTTAATTAAGTAATTCTTGAATTGAAATATTTATGATTTACAATATTTGAAGAATTTTGGATAACAATAAATAGCTAAAAATTATTGGAGACTGTCAATGAATTTACCTGTAGTTGTAGATATTACTCTTGGCTTGGTTTTTATTTACTTGATTTTGAGTTTGCTAGCTTCGGAAATCCAAGAACTAATTGCCACATTATTACAATGGAGAGTTAAACATTTAAGAACTTCAATTGAATTACTTTTATCAGGTGGTAGTGAAAGTGAAAAATCAGATATTATTAATGCAATCCATCTAGTACAGAAACTTTATAACGATCCTTTGATTAATACTTTGAATCAACAAGCTAAGGGGAAATTAGAAAAGCATTTCCAGGAAATTACTAAAAAACCTGATAAAATAGTCCTAGAAAAACAAAGCGGCCCTTCCTATCTACCTTCTGAAACATTTGCAGTAACTTTATTAGATACCTTAAAAATTCCTCAGCTAATTAATTACGTTAAACATCCTAGTGAAGAAACAAAAACTAACTTACAGATGATATTAAGTTCTTACAAAGAACTAAAAAAAGGTATCAATAATCCCAACAGTGCAAGTTACACAAAAATTCAAAAAATTTATGGAGAGATTGACCAGAAATTTATAGATTTTGTTAATAATGAGTTACCTGATGAAGTTCCTAATAATTTAATTAAGAGCCTTAGTGTAATTGCTCAACGTAGCAGGATAAAGATTGTCGATCTCTCCGAAGAAGTAAATCAATTTAAAAATGAAGTAGAAACATGGTTTGATCGCTCGATGGATCGAGCAAGCGGTGTTTATAAGCGAAATGCCAAAGGAGTTGCTATTTTAATTGGAATATTAGTCGCCTTTTTAACTAATACTGATACATTCCACTTGGTTAGAAGACTATCGGAGGATTCGGTTATCCGCTCTACTATTACTCAAAGTGCAAGTCAACGAATCGATTATCTCAATGATGAAGCAGCCAGAAAAAATATTGAAAAACTATTAGGAAATTCTTCCATACCGATTGGATGGCAAAATATTAATCAACAGTTTGAGTTATTAGATACGACGAAATCGAATATAATTTACATCAGAATTTCACAGGTTTTTAAATTAATTTGCGGTTGGATAGTGAGTGGTTTTGCTATTGCTATGGGTGCGCCTTTTTGGTTTGATATCCTCAATAAAGTTATCAATGTGCGAAATGCAGGCCCAAAACCTGTTGCGTATACTAAGGATCAACCTCCTCAAAAATAGTGTTTCATTTACAGCAGTTTTCTTTTGCATGAGGTACAAATTCACTGGTTTTGAGGCAGGAGGCAGAAGGCAGGAGGCAAGAGGGAGAAGAATAATTTGATTTGCGAATCCTTGGTTCTGTACCTCATTTAGTTGCAAAGTGCTGTAAA
>NZ_JAVRBQ020000181.1:0-14085 GCF_034531215.2 Nostoc sp. ChiSLP03a | reverse complement strand
GCGATCGCCTACTTGTAGCTTGACCAGTTTTTAGCCAGTAGAGCATTTGTAATCGCTCTTTGCTACTACCTTCTGCGGCATATTTAACAGCTTTTTCCAATTCTTCTCGGCTCTGTTTAATCTCAACTTGCAATTTGAGACTTATTACACTTTTACCAAATACACCCTTGTGAATAATTTAGCGCAGCTTCATACAGAAATGGTATAAGACTACAAGATTGTCAAAATTGGGAAATTAACTTTGATGAATGTTTAACAATATCAGAAAAACAGTTTCATGAAAATCGTCGTTGTCAACTATTTGAGGGCGATATTGTGGTAGCGATTGGTGGTTATGTGGGAAATGCTAGTATAGCTAGAAATGTTAAACCAGCAGTTATTGGACAACATAGTGCTGTACTACCATTCAATCCTAATGGTAATTTTGATGAAAGATATCTTCTGGCTTACCTAAATTCAGCTATAGCAGAAACTCAGTTTAATCGTTACGTGTCTGGAAGTATTCAAGCTGGAATAAATCTTGAAGATTTACGCGATATCCCTATCCCTATTCCACACAAAGCTATACAAAAGTATATTGGTGATAAGGTGCGGTTGGCGGAGAGGTTGAGGGAGCGATCGCGGGAAAGGGAAGCAGAAGCAAAAAAACTATTTGAAGATGCTATTTCATGGAAAAAACAATTAGAATATAAAAGAAACCATGCTTATGTAGGCGTTGATGACCTTGAACAACGTTTAGACTTAAACTTCAATTCTCCTAATCGTTTAAGCCTTGTACAATATTTCAGAAATTCTCAAATTACCCTTGAATTTTTAGATAATATTACTGAAATTTCAGCAATGATTGGTTGGAAAGGATTAACTACTGATCATTACACAGATAAAGGTCCCTGGTTGTTACGAGGAATAGAATTTTCAAATGGGGTAATTGATTTTGATTCTCTAATATCAATTAAACAATATAAATATGATGAACAACCCCAAATTCATCTTAAACAGGGTGATATTGCCTTCACTAAAGATGGAACTATTGGTAAAGCAATTGTTATTCCGCTTTTATCAAATTCTTTAGCTGCTGGTTCTACAGTAGCTCGATTGCGCCTATATTCAGAGCATAAAATTAATAAGTACTACTTGGAATATGTTTTAAACCATCCTGTAGTCCAAATCCAAGTTTTTAGTTTTGCAACAGGTATGGCGCAACCACACATTACCCAGGAATGGATTGCAAGACTACAAATACCAAGATGCAAAATTGAACAAGAAATAGGCAATAGAATTCATTTTCATCATGAGGCACTAGTTGAATCTAGAAATCTCACCACTGCCGCCAAACTCCTAGTAGAAGCCCTCATCGAAGGCAAAATCACTGAAGACGAACTAAAAACCGCCCAACAAGCACTAGAAAAAGGCGACAGAGAACCAGATAAAGCTATTCTCTCACGCCTTACGCGCAAAGGAATAGATATCAAAGACGAACCGCCCCTGTTTTCTGACTTAGACGCACTTTATGAAATCATCGACCAAATAACCAAAGACACAGAGGAGGAATAAACACTAAAGTCAAAATAGGTAAACTCAGCAAATTATAGAAAATTATGAAATGTACAATTGACCTACCCGATACCCTAGCCCAACAACTAGAACAATATTTACAAGATCATCCCGATCAAAACCTAGAACGTCTCATTCAGGAAGCCCTAGAAGAAAAACTAGCTGGTAAAAATCTATCTAAACTACTCACCTTAGCCGGAATAGTCAACGAATCTCCTAAAAATGCCAGCCACCAAGCGGAAGACTCCCCTAATATTATTAATCCATGCTAAGTCCCATCTCGCAAGTGGTGATTGATGCAGGGCCTTTAATCGCCTTGTTATATGCTAAAGACCCCCAACATACAGAATGCAGAATTGGCTTTGAACAACTCAGTCAAGCTAAAGTCAGAGTTTATACTCCCATTCCTATTTTGTTTGAAGTTTACAAATGGTTGTTATACACAACTAACCCTAGAACAGCCCAAAGCAGTCTAAACATCATGTTAGAAAGCTTACATCTAATTCCAGTCAACCAAGCTGACCTTCTTGAAATCTTCGCCCTATTGCAAACCATCCCTAACTGGCAGGAAAGCCTGGAAGATGCGACAGTAATTTGGGCAGCAAGAGTGCGTAAATGTCCCGTTTGGACAATTAATTATCGAGACTTTGGCAACTTCCCCGCCTTAGAGTTTTGGAATCCTGACCTCAACTGAGGCGAAAAAATGAAGCTTTCACATTCCACCATCCGCAATTTAGAACAACTCCTAACTATTGGCGAAATTCCCACCGCAGACATCAGCCCCTTAAAAATCGGGCAAAACCTCGGAATGTGGACAACTTCCGCCGATGGTAGCCGCATCATCGCCACCCCTGCAACCGTCCAACTGCTGCAAACCTTACCCAGCCTCTCAGAAACAGTTGCCGCCCTCCTCAGTTGCGAAGCTGACATCCGCCAAGCTTAGGGTAAAATTATCGCTGCCCGTCTGCAAGAACTGGGAACTCGCCGGGATGCACAAGGACTTAGCGATGCTATCAACACCTTGGGACAAGCGTCTGAAACTTTAATTCAATTCTTACCCCAAGCCGCCCTCAGTTCTAGCAATTACATAGAATTAGAACGTACTCTGTTTAACGCACCCGCAGAACAAGCCCCAGCCACTCCCAAACTGCTGCGCGTCTTAGGTGCAACTGCCCCCTTAATTGAAGGTAAACAGGGTACAGCTGCAAATTCTTTTCAGGATATCGACCCTCTCAACCCGGCGATTAATTGGGTGCGGGGGCGGTTGGTGCGTTTGCCTAGTTTGCGAGATGGGCAGATAAAATTAAAATCTAGTATAAAATCTAGTGTTTTATCTGGCGACTGGGGAGATTTAACCCCGGAGGAAATTAACCCAGATGACACCCCATCTCAAGAAACAATGCGCTGGGTACTCTATCGCCCTTGGGCGTTTCTTTTAGCACAAGTTGTCTTTACTCAAGAAGCCTGGTCAGCAGAACGTGTTTCTGGTAAATTGTCTCTAGAATTAGAAGATAGCCAACTTGCCCAATTCGACCAACCAACCCAAGTCTTAGTAGTCATCACCACCGCCGCCGGGGAAGAGGTAATTTGCGGCACTCTCGCTAAACTGCTGCTGCAAGTTTTAAGTCAGTTGGGCGTATCTGTACTTACCGCCTATTCTCCCCAAGACACTTTATATATAACCTCCCTACAAGAAACGCTAGCCCCAGTTATCGCCGCTTTATTAAAACAGCAAGTCTGGCGGTTTGAAACTGGTAGTAGCAGTAGGCATTCTGGCTATACCATCCACTCTAATTTTTCTGATAGCTGCTACCGGGTACTAGGTAGTAAATCATTTAACCGCCTGGGCAATTCTATCACCTCAGCCATTCGCAACAGTTGCGACAGATGGGTAAAAGAACGACTCGCCACTGCTGGTAACACCTCTGTTGTCCAGGTGACAAGCAGATGAACAAAAAAATATCTATCAGGCTTGCGCCTCCCTCCTTCTGGTCAGAACCCCGCGACCCGGAAGCATGGTTACGCGCATTAGCGATTTTAGCAAAGTCTGAAAAAACCACATTCTCCGGCTACTGGTCAACCTGGGAACAGTATCTAACTAAAACAATTTCTCGCCGGAGTACCCCCGGACTTTTTGGATTAGACACTACAACCAAACCCGCCAAAATCCTTGGTGTGGGCTTATTAAAATCAACCCCCGACGGTAAAAGCTGGCAATTGTCAGAGGAAGCGCAACTACTGTTAACCATCTGGCGCGAAAATGACCCCCAGAAAACCTTAGAAGCCTTAGCCGTGCATCTGCTAAAAAAAAGTGTTTGGCTGCGCCTGTTACTGCTGCATCTAGTCGGAGGTGATTGGCAAATCAGCCATTGGCAACAACCTATTAAAGTACATTCCCGCCTCGCAACTTGGACAGAAGGTAGAGAAAACGCTTGTCTAGGTGCTTGGATGACCTCAAATTCTACCTTTTTTTTCCAGATAATAAAAGTAATACTACTGCATTCAAGAGTCAGAAAGGGCACAATATAATTATCGGAACTGAACATAAATTAATTTCACTTGCCCCACTTAAAGCTAGCCTTTACCTGCTAGATAGCCTCGATTGGTTGCGAAATGGGCAACTAATACTGCCGTTACATTTGGCACAACAACCAGACTTAGCTATTTTATCTCCAGTTCCAGACTCTCCCAGCGCCCAACTCCAGATTGCCACCAGCACCCACGCCGATATGAGAGGATTTTCTCCGGTTGAACCTGTGATGCGAACATTTGCCCAATATACTGCGATCGCGTCTACTTTGGAAACTGCCAATAGCTTTGAAAAATGGATGGATGAATTACTGGGCGCAGCTTTTAAAAAAGGGGCAATTGAACTACACGCCGCCGAACCAGGACAAGCTAGACATGGAAGGGGACTATTTGGCGACAGGCAACGCAAATTAATTAACTGGAGTATTCACCCAGAATTTGACGCTTTATTTCCAGCTTTCAAGCATATTACCTATGAATAATTTACAACAATCTACCATTGCTCTACCTAGAACCTTAGCTTTTACCTATTATGGTACGTATGAATTTAGTAGAGTTTTATCTATATTTGATTGGACATTCAAGGATCAAGAGGTTGTATTAGATTTTAGCCAATGTTTGACAGCTAATTATCAAGCTCTATCCCTTGTTGTACTTTATGTTTGGCAGTTAAAAATTAATGGTTGTTACGTCACATTTAAATATGATCATCATGACAAAAGGCAAAGACGAGGAGCATCAAAAATGTGGGGAATGATGGCTGCTAGTGGATTATTCTATGTACTAGAATCAAATAATAATAATTTTTTTAGTCATGCTTCAAAGCCTCTTTTTGCTATTAGAAACAATCTTGACTTTACAACAGCTTTAGAAAAAGCTGTAAGTTATACAAAAGGATTTGATATTGAGTATGAAAAGACACTACGTTATGCTTTGTCTGAGTTACTTTATAATACATTAGAACATGGTCATAATTCCAAAATCCCGTCAATAATACAGTTTTCTTGGTATCGAGAAAAAGGGGAAATTTCCTTTATTGTGGCAGATCTAGGTGTTGGCATAAAGCAACACCTCAGACAGGTTTATCCAGAAATTGAGGATCATGTATCAGCTATCCTACAGGCTTTAAAGCCACAAGTATCAGGAACTTTTCTGAAAAATAATCCATACCAAGCCCAGAACAATGCTGGTGTTGGCTTATACCTTTCAAGCAATATCATCCGCAAACTCAATGCTGATATGCATATTGTTTCTGGCAATGGAGTAGTACATATTTCGCCAACTGATGTTACAGGAAGAGTAACCGAATCTCACTGGCCCGGGACATTAGTTTATGTAACTATTAAATTAGGAATTTCACAGGATATTAATCTGCAAAAAATGATGTCCGAATTCCGTGCAGCAGCGACACAAGAACTTTCCGAAGCATCTGATATCGAGGAACTGACTAATTTTTATATTAGTATACGCAATTATTTTGGCAAATATGCTGAAGATAAAATGACAGCAATCCGTATTAGAGATGAGAAACTCCTTCCTGAAGTTGGGGAAGGGAAGTGTTTAACTATAGATTTTGACGAAGTTATCTCTGCACCCCATAGTTTTTTGAATGCTTTGTTAGCTACACCAATTCGCAAGTATGGCATGGCAGCATACAAAAAAATCAAAATCATTAATGCTGCACCAGAAATAAGGGAAACTATTGATTTTATTCTGGACGAAAATACTGAAATTAGGGAGTAAAAATTTAATAGTTTGGCACAAAATACAATAAAAAAAATTTTGTACAGATAAAAATTATGCTTACTAACAATTATGAATAATCAAAAAATAGCCAAGAATAACCATAATATTCCTACCTATCGCTGGGCTGCTACTGGTGTTTCTTCCTATCCTTTAACTCATCCTATTGTTGGACAAGGAGATTTCTTTTTTAAATTTCGTCACTTTATCCACCTTATAGACCAAGAAGATGAACGCTTTGCCCATGTCTTTGCCATCATCGCCCAATGGGGTGTAGGTAAATTGTAGGTAAATCTCGCCTCGCCTACGAACTCATCAGCCAAATTAACGATACTTCCCCTGGTTGGGCAGTACGCGACCAAGCTGGGTCTTTAACTGATGCCAAACTATTTGATAATGACGCAGACCGCGAACAATATCTTGGTCTTTACATCCGTTACAGCCAGATTGCCAACGAATACTACAACATTGATAACTGGTTTGGCTACGGTTTGTATAAAGCCCTTTTACCCCTAACTAAAAAGACCTTTGATACTTCTATTCAAGCCAGTATTGCCAAAGAAGCCTATGACCGCCTGATTGTTAAAGGTTTTGAAGAAAGCAATTTAGCCGCAGCCTTGGAAGTTGAAAAAAATTACTCAGATGAAATTCTCTATGAAGACTCTTCTCTAGTAACAAATCTCTGTCAAGCTGCTTACGATTATTTAAGCCAATTTGGGATTAAATATATCTTAATTACCCTGGATGAACTAGAAACAGCCGCCGAAGCCGCCACCTACGATTTAGAACCTGAAGATATTAAACGTCTTGATGGTCGAGCAATTAAACTGATGGGGAAAGCTATCAAAGAAGAAGACCCCAGGCGAAAATTACCTTGGCTGAGGTATGTAGCCTTATGTTCCCCAGCTATTGGTGATGAACTAAGAGAAATCCAGTCTACAGCCCGACGTTTTGAATTAGTTGAACTTTCACAAAATGCATTTGCAGATGTTAGCGATTTTGTCAATGCTCTCACACAACAAGGACGCTTAAGCGAAACTTATCCCGAAGGCTTAGTAGAAGCTGCTTACACTATGAGTGGGGGTAACTTCGGCTGGTTTAACGTCATTATGGCTAATGTAGATCAAATTTTGCGCGATCGCGGCATTAGTGGAGAAAAAGACCAACCAACAGTCGCTGCACTGTTTGATGCATCTGTAAAAGTTTCTAACCGCATTAGCGACCATATCCTTGACCATAACGCCATCAATGAACTTAAAGTAGACCGAGTTCATTTACTAGCAGCCAAAAAATTATTGTACGGGCAATTACCAGTTCCTTTAACGCAATGGCAAACAGAAGAACTCAACGCCTTATTAACAGGCGTAAATGAGTACGACGAACCCATCGCCCTGTACTATCGCCAGGTCAACTGGGATGATGTGGATTGTACTAAAGCTTTACGAGAAGCTAAGTTTGTCCGAGACAAAAGTACTTGGAAATTGAACGGTGTAGATCAACCCCTCGACCTCAGACAACTATTAGCCAACCTCAGCACCTACGCAATTCACGAAAGCCGCAACAGCCAAAATAACTTAGGTAAACACACACTCTTAGTTCCTCTGCAAAGAACTGATTTTGTGCAACTTGTTAGCCTTCTCTATCCCCATGCTGCGGCTGAAGATACAGCACGGGCGCTGTGGCGAGGTTTCATTGGTGAACAAGACTTAGAAGTATCTCAAGCAACACATATTGGCCCCAGTATTGCTATGTTGGGACGGCTGAATTTGCGTTATCGCAAACAAAGCCAAAATTCGCTGATTTTTAGAGATCCAGATTTTAATTCTGCTCACCAATCAGTAATCAAGCAGATGCAAAAGCAACCTCCAGCAGACAAAGCCATCCAAATATTAACGGGGGTTATGCGTCTTCTGGATCAAAACTGGAAATACGATGCTGTCAACTCAGGATTAAAAGATATTATGGCAATTGCTACTCCTAGTGGACGCACCAAAGGACTGGTAACTTGCGATGCACTTAAACTTCACCCGCACAGCAGACTCATTGTTGCTTGGGTCAACAATACACCAGAACTAGAACTTTTATGTAGTCAAGCATCCACACAATTTCATCAAGAAGGAAGAACCCCAGTTTTAGCTTTGACCTCTTCGCGGGGGTTGGTAGATATTTTTAGTAAGCCATCAACAGATACCCTCAAAAATGCTCATCAATACTTGCTCCTTTATCAGCTATCAGATAGCGAAGAGTTTGTCTTGCATCAAATAGGAATACCCACTTCAGAGTGTGTAGGCTTCAAAATAGATGGACAAGGCTTTACCACAGCATTTTTTAACCGGACTAACTCCCTGTTACGCCCATTAATGGAGGAAATCCACAAATGGCGGAGAAACCTGCATGAACAAGGAGCGATCGCGTTTCCTCTGCGTCCTAGTGGCAAATTAAAGGATGAAGAAAAGGATTTACTCTTTAGGGCTTGGCGTTATTTACTGATAGAACAAAATTCGCCTCAATCACTGTCACGCTTGGATCGCAGTAGTGGTATAGATGTAGAAGCCTTAGTAGCTGTTTTAGGGAAACTGGGAATTACCCCCAAAGCGCAGAGGGCTGGTTATGAACAACAAGAACGTGCTTGGTTATTTGATCGGCTCGATTATACAGCAAATGCAGTATTTCCGCCTTTCTTAAAAAGAATTCTCGACCGTCTTTTAGGGGGACAACCCTGGACTTTAGACGCAGCAGAAAGAGAATGGTTTTGGGGCTACATTTGGGAAGGAGCAAAACCCAAGGACATTTTTATTGAGTGGATGGCTTTAACCTGTAAATTAGATTTCGCTAAAGTTGAGGCAGACGGTACAGGTGGTAAAGATAAAAAATATAGCCTGCGGACTCGCAGTGAATTGGGTAATTTAATTCAAGAAGCTGAGAACTGGTTACAAAATGACTACCCAAAAATTGTTCAGGATATGCAGGTAGTTTTTGGTGAAGGAAAGGTACAGGATTTTTTCGCTCCTTTGGGCAGTAAACGCGTTGGCACAAAAACCAGCACGGCTCAAGCTGCTATTAAACGCGCTAAAGATTCCTTATCAGCCCTAACAGCCGCAGAAGAAAATCAATACACTAGCATTGCAGTTGAAAATCAGCCGACAATTTTACTTGCAGCAGCAAAATGGCGTTTTTCATTACTCCTAGATATCAATTCTGTCTATCGCCGCGACGATTACAACAGTATGCAAGTAGATGAAAACATTAAGACTCTTAATTTTGAGGATGATTCAAAACCCTTGTGGGAACGCATCCGTCGCGCCGAACTTTTCGCTAAATGGGTACAAGATTTTGCAGAATGCATTTGCGATCGCGTTGATTCCCTAAAAGAAGAAATCAAGGTAGAGGTCAAGGAATTATCTTGTTTTCCCGTGTCTTTGTTTACTTTATCTTTAGAAAAAATCTGCGATATCTTGGATGGAGCGTTGCACTATAGCTCTCCTCAAAGTAGTACAGGTAGAAAACAAGTGACAGAAGCAGGAACTCTTGGTCAATCTCTGAAAGATTTAAAAGTTGCTGATGCCACTGAAAGATTACTACAGCTAGGGCGAGAAGTTGGGATTGACCTAAACCTTCAGAAACAAACTCCTTTAGGAGAAATTGACGGTTTAATTGTTAGTGGATTTCGCCGTCTTAAGCAAGCCTACGAACAACTTACAGAAAGACTTAGTAATATTAAAAACAGACTGGATAAATTGCAAGATGTTCTAAATGATGCTCCTGCTGATTTCAATTATCCTAAAAACTTACAACCAATTACTAAATTATCGGCGCAACCACTCCTGATTGAAGATGCTTTAACCGACATCAAAGATGATGATGCTGAACGTCTTCGTGGTGACTCGACTTATGATAAGCCTGCTAAATTTGGGAACTTTAAACCATTAATGGATGCAGCCATTGAATCATTGCTAACCGAACCAAAACGGAGCTTAGATGGTTTATCAGGTCAGGTCTTATCTTTAGAAAACGCAGTCACAGGTTACTACAAACAACTGTTAAATGATACAAGTTTAGAAGCTACAGAACAGGGTGTGAATGCTTTACTCAAAATACAAGGAAAATCTCCCTATAACAAGTTTACCCTGGTAGAACTGGAAGCAACAGGAAGCTTGAAGGGTGCGATCGCACTTAAAGAACAACGTCGCCAAGAATGCCTAAAAATAGCAGAAAACATCCTTGCTTATACAGGTATTTCCTTTGATCGCTGGCAGCGAATTATCACCGCTATTAACTCAGAACGTGACCCCCAATTAGAACCAGATGAAGCGGAGAAGCTTGTTAATCAAGGCTTTCTCATTCGCACATATCGGCTGGGGGCAAAAACATCATGAACGCTTTTGTTTGGTTAGCGGGAACCTTAGCAACCCATCGCCGCCGCCGCATTTTACAAGATGTAATATCTGCTCAACCTATAGAAAATCAACTCCCGTCTTCTGGTTTGTGTCTGCTATTTGGCAGCGATTTTCAGAAAGCCGACGAAAAACAGCAACAACAATGGTACAACTGGACTCAAGAGCCAGGAAGGATACTATTATTAATTCCCCCATTTGAAACAGAAAAATCTTCTATCCCCTGTGAATGGCAAATCCGGCGGCATTCTGGTGTGAGAGCAAAGCCAGATATACCCTTACTTCAGGTACTGGCTCCAGAAGTGCGTTACGAACTTCAAGGAAAATTACAAACTGTCACTCAAATTGGCGGTGCTTGGGATGATTTCAGCATTAATACTGCATACTACCGTAAGCACCCCCACTCTGGAATCTTTGCCATTACTTGTCTACCGTTGTGGTCGTTAGCTGTACTCGATCAAGAACAAGAACTGCAAAAATGGCTGGAGCAACTACGTAGTATTGCTGGTCAACCTGTTGCTAAAGCAGTAGAGCAAACTTTATTTCAGCCAAAACCAGAACACTTTACTGTCATGCTACACTTGCTTACCCAAAAATTTGCTGATGCATCAACAGCACTCACAGCACTACAAAATTCAACTATTTTCTCTATGGATGGGAAAACCGCCCAAACCTATTTAGCTGACCTGCAATCTCAGGGATTGGTTGAGGGAGCCAAGTTAACAGAACTTGGTCAAGATGCAATTCGTAGCAGTTCCTATTTAGCCTATGCAGAAGCTCTGGAGGCATTAGCTTTATGACACAAACTTTTAACACTCAAGGGCGATCGCTAGCACAAACGCTCGCTATTCAATCACAGGTTAATTTAGCAGGAACAGTTGGTCGTATCCTAAAACAAATTAGAGATATTGAGCGCGTCGCACCGTTTTTTTCTCAAGCGGGTTTAGTGCGCTCAGTTAACCGTCCCAATCCCTTAAACCTCTGCGTAGCAGGAATTGCAACTAAAGTCACAACTACAAGAACTATCGGGGGCTTCCTCTATGCGGCGGCGGCGGTTCGTGTTGATTTAGCAGTTGATAATAATATCATTTCCACAGTTGGTCAGGATAGCACCTGCGAACTCGACGATATCAACTACGAAAACCAATCAAAACGCCTGCAACTTATCGGTGTACGCCAAGCTTATGAAATGGCAGATCGAGCAATGCGATCAGAAAATTTTTACGACCTGATTTTGCTAGACTGTCCCCTGGTACTAGACCGGAGCATGGTACCTTTGCGCGAAGCAGAAAGTTATGCTAGTTATCGCAGTGCTTTTGATAGTGCTACAACAGCAATTTCTAATTTTTGGTCAACTCACCGCCAAAAGCTACAGCCTTGGAATCCCAATGGTACTGCTGTTGTGGGCTTGGCATCAGAGCGTTACGGGGCGATCGTTTACATTGCTCAACAAGACTTACGCACAGTAGAAGGTCGTAAACATATCCTGAGTAGTGAGGGAATTGATGCAAATCTAACTCGTCAAATTATCGGTTCAGAAGAAGCGATCGCCGGGATCGGGGAAAGACGCTTTATTTACGGCATTCTCAACAGCTACACCCGCACGGCAGCTTTTCGCTTGAATGTGCAAACACCGCGCATGGAACCAAGCGATGTAATTTCTTTAGGCGTACTCGGTTATCACTTTAAAGCAGCACAAACCAATAACCCTCAATTACTGCAATTAATTGGGGATGAACCTCACTGGAACCAAAATAACCTTGATTGCATTTGTTCTCAAGTCATGGCACTTACAGTAACTGGAAGTTCCCAAGGGACTCCTTTACCAATCCAGTTGGCAGAAAGAGAACAACAAGCTTTAGATAATTTTCTCGAATATTACAGTCAAAGTCTACAAGCAGAAATCAGACGGCGTGAAGTTGAGAATTTATGGTTATCTGATCTAGATGATTTTTCTTAATAATCTATCTATAAAAACGGCAATGAAAAATCAAATTCTAGGCAAATTGGTAGGTAATACTGGCGATCCCAACAATCTCACAATGATTCTCTCCTCTTCGTTTGCTGGTAGACGAGGCGAGTTTGTCCGCATTTGTCACCAAGAACGCCAAGAAGAACTAGAAATTAATGTACTAGGGCGAATTAACGGTATCATCCGCAGCAATGTTCTCTACAACTCAGAAATAGGGCAATCCCTTACAGATTTAGAACTACTACCAGGCGCTCAAATTACCGGAGAACGGTTAATTGCCAAACTAGAACTTGTTGGTTATAAAGACCCATATACAGGCCAAATTAAAATTCCCCGCCGCGCCCTTGACCCTGGCGCGAAAGTCGAAACTGTAGACTATCAATTCCTTAGCTCATTCTACGAATTTGATGAACAAACCAGTTTACATATAGGCAACTTAGTAGGTTATGAATCTGGCGACAATATTGTTCCTATCTATTTAGATGTTAACCGCTTGGTAACAGAACATCTGGCAGTCTTGGCAATGACAGGTTCGGGAAAATCTTACACAGTTGGTCGCATTATTGAGCGTATTGTCACCCTCAATAATGGCACAGTTGTGGTTTTTGACCCCCACGGCGAATATGGTCGCGCTCTGCAAGGTGGGAATTTGCAATTCAATCTTGACTTTAGCAATCTTGATGACCCCCGCGATCGCAAGAGTATTTCCGAAATCCAAGAAAATTTTCAGCGTTTACAAGAAGCTGGTGCGGGAGTTGTCGTTTACACTCCTCAAAACACTACATTCCGCGAGAAATATGCAGGTAAAAATCAAGAATTGGCACTTCAGTTTGACCGCTTTGAAATGGATGATGTAAGTGAAATTCTGCCTGGATTAACAGAGCCTCAACAGCGGGTACTTGATGTAGCCATTCGTTACTGGAAAACAAGTGAAAAAACTGAACCAAGAGATATTAACTCTTTACGGTACTACTTAGGAGATGGTTTAGAAAAGTTACGGGAGTGGGAAGAACTTAGTTCTGCCGAAGCTGCTGCCTTGAATAGCCGCAGTGCAGCAGTTGCTTCCATGAAACTGTCACGGGTTCTCAACGAAGCCCAAAGTTTTTATTCCGCAGCCTTAGCTAGACCTACAGATATATATGATATGGTAGGCCGACCCAGTGATAAGCGCGGTAGGCTTATAGTGGTTGACTTACAAGGTTTAAGCGATACAGCAAAACAAATTATTACAGCTTTGATATCTAGTGAAATTCTCCGCGCTGCTGCCAGTAAAACAGACCGCATTCGTCCCTGTTTTCTAGTTTATGAAGAGGGACACAATTTTGCTCCCGCAGGACAACAAGCAGTAAGTCATTGCATTATCAAAAAGATTGCAGGTGAAGGACGTAAATTTGGGGTTGGGTTTGCCATTGTGAGTCAGCGTCCCTCAAAGCTAGATTCTGATGTAACTTCCCAATGCAATACCTTAATTACTATGCGCTTAAAAAATCCCGACGATCAGAGGTTTATTACTAAAACTTCGGACATGGTGAGCAAAGCTGATATCGAAGAATTACCCAGTCTTTCTACCGGAGAAGCATTGATTTGTGGACGCTCAATTCCTGCACCATTATTAGTAAAAATCGGTACTAAAGCACTGGTTCACGGTGGACAGTCACCAGAAGTTCTCGATCTGTGGGGACGATTCAATGGCTGATTACCTTCAAAGTAAGATAACAACAGAACTACAAAACCTGAAAACGGCTCAAGAACTGTTATAGCAACCGCCAAGGCGGTTAAGCGATAAACTGGAAGTAGACCTTGATGAAAGCTCCAGTAGAACCTCTGGGAAACTGATGCCCAAACCTTATAGTTATGACCTCCGGCAAAAAGTGATCCAAGCAATCTTGCTTG
>NZ_JAVRBQ020000180.1:0-46833 GCF_034531215.2 Nostoc sp. ChiSLP03a | reverse complement strand
TAATCTAATTCAGTATTTGTATTTTTGAGTTAATTGAGGTGGCGGTTGCGCGACGTGCAATCGCCACTTCGTCCTGAACGAGCGCACGACTATTCAAGTGCAAAGTACCCACAGCTTGATAACCCGCAACTTGGGTTAATATTGCGGCATAAAGTGCTTGGCTTGCGTCTTGGACGCATGAGGTAGCAGGTGATACCATTGCGCCACCAGTTCCATCACCAACTCGATAACGTGCCATTGTTATCTGTAATTGTTGCTGAAATTCTTTTAAAGGCGAAAGTTTGACACCATCAAAATCATAATCCTGCGTTACAGGGTCGAATTCGATCAGAATATCTGATACTGGACGTGTTGCCAGCCAACCACGTTGTAAATTACCCATATAATCAGCCCATGTATGCGTTCCGGCAATAATTCCATCGGGGTTATGGGCATAAATTTGGTGGTATTTAGTCTCGAAGCGTAATTCTTTAGTAAACTCATCGCGGACAACTTCTGTAATTCCAAAAGCGAAATGTCCGGTGATAGTATAAGGTACTCCTAATGGTTCAGCTTTACGTCCGCCAATTCCACCAAATAGGTGTAGAACAATAGCTTTATTGCCTTCTTGCCATGTTGATATAGATTGATTAAGTGAATTTTGTGTTTCTCCAGGCTTTAATAATACAGTATTGAATTTACCTTTATTGTTCTTAGTATTTTGCCAATTTATATCTTGGATGTAATTTAGCCCTAATTCTTTACCAGTAATGATTTGACGGGGTTGAATTTGCAACAGAGAACGAGGTGCAAGTGCGCGTACTGTAAATACGCCCTTTGCATCGGCAGCGCCATAAATATACCACCCATCGTCACCCGCAGGCGATCGCTCGATTTGCTGCGAACTTGAAGGAGTAAAATTTCGCGAATCTATTGCTTGTTGGGGAATGCGAATAGTTTCTTCAATCCCATTAAATTTATTTGCATTAGGATTATAATGTTGTACTAAAAAATAATCGTTAAACTGCTTTTGATTTGGAAATAAACTAGTATTATATTGAGATTTAATCGGTTTAATTATTTTTACCAAACCATAAAATCTACCAGTTGCCAAAACAGGTTCGCGTTCAATTTGCAAAATAGATTTTTCTTGATTTGCATCAATGATTGTAGTTGAATCTAAAACAACAATTGTTTCATCATCAGGATTTGCACCAGCTAAAGAGCGTAAAATCCCTACCTGACGAACTCCATTTAGTCGAAAAGGATGAATATTTCCTTGTTTTTGGCTTTTAATTACTTCAGGAGTGAAATTTATATCTCGCGTTACAACTCGTTCCAAAGCCAGCAAATTTTTATTCTTTTTCCACTCCAAACGTACAATTTTACCTACCAAATTTTGTGCTGTAGGTGGTGCATATTGTACTTCCATCCATACCCAATCTAAACCATCTTGTAATTGCTGTTTCGTTGGTAAAATTAATCTTCCTACCCAATCGCCAATAGGTTTATAAAGGTTTGTAGATGGAATTTGGGCAATGGGATAAAAAGCAGATTGATTAAATTTTTGTTGAATATGTATTGCGTAATTACTTTCTTTCTGTACTAGCTGGGCTTGTGTTGGAGAAAGTTGCCACAACGCAATTACTGCAATGAACACTAGCGTTAAAAATATAGTAAATAGTAGCCTTGCTTTTTGACTTAATCCCCGAAAAATCATATATTATCAGCAAATAAAACTTGCTGATAATCTTACTCTAAATATACTGCTTTGAGTCTCTGCCGTAATCAAGTGCTATTTTATTTTAAATGTGGGCGATATATAAGACATCCGATGAAAATAAATATGCTTGTTATAGAACCTTTGTAGAGACGTAGTAATGCTACGTCTCTATATTCTTTTTCAGCAAATATCTAATGACAAACAGAAAATTCTGAGCGTCGTCGGAAATCGGCGCTCAAAATTTCAAAGACCAAACTAGCGTGGTGTAAATATGCACTGTTTATTTGCCTAACAGCTTAAAAACGATAGTTGCGATCGCGCACCCACATACTAACTGGCACAGCCTTACCTTGTGGATCTACTTTCGCCTTAACCACAATAGGTGGTACTTGTCCTCTGCGGGCGCGTTGGGCTTGTAAGTCGTTCCGAATCTGCTGCCGTTGGTTTTCTGGGATGTAATATGTTTCTAAGCCGTAGTTAACGGAACCATCCTGATAAACACCTTTTAAGGCTGCCTGATTGGCTCTAAGAGTTGTGGGGCGATCGCTACTTACTCGTAACGGTCTCCAAGCTCTAGGAACACCGCGACCAGAAGAGAATTGCTCTTGCAAAGTCACATATATGTTAGTTCCTTCAGGCAATCTTCTGCCGCTTCCACGACCTTTGCTGACTAATGTTTGCCACCCAGGTAGTCTGCTCAAATTTGAGGTACGAGAGATGTTGTAATCTAAGGCTAAGGTGTTACCTGCGATCGCATTGTTAGGGTCTACAGGTACGGTTTGTAAAATCACCGTTTTACCTGTTACGTCTGTATAAACTGCTTGGGCTGGTACTGCCATAATTAGCCCTGTTTGCAGCGCCAGGGGAGCAAGTAACCGCCAAAAAGGTAAGGGCTTATTTGATTTTTGTTCAGTAGCAATCAAGTAATCCCGAAAAGTCACCTTACTGGAAAATTCAGCTTCAGGAGACAAGGGTTTATTCTTAGATTCAGAAGAAGTATTAGTCATGAGCGTAGTCCTAAAAAGCAGAGGTCTTGAAGAGGTTAAAAGTAACGAGATTAGGACTAACGCAGAGAAACTTTAAAAACTTTGACGCACAGAGATTTCTCAATTTTGGATTTTGGATTTTGGATTTTAGATTTTTTATTCAATCCAAAATTTAAAATCTAAAATTTGCCCTACTTTTTACTTGTAGAGCTACCACCAGGTAGGCGGCGTTCAAACCAGAGTCCAGCGCTAATTAAAGCAGAACCGCACAAAACATAGACTAGAGACCTAAAAAGTAAGTCTGTATCGTACTCCTGCACGCGACTGATAATTTGCAGTGTTACTAACAGCATACCGCCCCAAAAGGAAATTCTGTTGCTTAATTTCAATCCTTCTTGAATTAGTCCCCAGGCTAATGTTGCAAGAAGTACATTGAAAATAAAAATGCCAAGTTCATCAATCCGGCTGATAGTTTGATGCCAAAAAGGTACTATTGCAATAAAGACAAGAAATGTACTAATGACAGCAGTTGTGAAAATCACTTCGCGGCGCGGAGGATTATTTCTTTGGCGCAGTAGAAACAACCATTGTAATACCGCCAAACCGCTGAGAATCCCCAAATCGATGATTGGCAAAGACTCGAATAAGTTTGTCAAATTCGTTGGCTGATTATAACTATAATTTGGAGATTCCCAGACCCAACGAAAAGACAAAATGTAAAAGACGATGCCAAAGCTTAACAACGCTAAATTACGGGCTAGATATTGAAACAACCTGTAATTTATGGTTGGAAAGAGTAAATCATCATAACTCCAGAATAATGCAGGTGGCAGTGCAAAAGCAAAAGATGCCACCCAAGGGGCTATATCAGCATAATTCAACAGTGGCAGTGGATTAAGGTTAGCTTGTAAGGAACTAGCAAAAACAAAGGCTGCTAAACCAAAAATCCAACGGGAACGACAGAAGTAGGCTAAGGGTACAAATACCAGCCATGCCAACAAAGGCAAATGCTGCACTACTAGCCGCGACCAAGTTAACTCTCCTGTTGCGTACCATAAGTCTTCTAGTCCAGTCCAGTAGCCGATTTCCACGAGGACAATTGACAGAATTCCTAAAGAATTTAAGCACAAACTGAAGGCCATGACCACAACACCGAATCCCCAAGCGAGAAATAGTTGGGAAACTGAACCGATGATATTGAACATCTGGGCCATCAGCAGTAAATTTGCACCGAAGATGAAGGCGCTTAAAATTAGCAACCCCTCTCCTAGTAGGCATTTGCTTCGTTCTGGCTTCTTTCCTTCAGGTGGCCTCCAACTGTAAAATCCAGTGATGGCGATCGCAAAAAACAAACTCATCATCAAAATAATTTTGACTTCTCGCGATCCTCCTTGCCAGTTTCCTGATACAAAAGTAATTATGCCTAAGCATAAAAGTATGCTACCGACCGCGATCGCGATTGCTTTATTGCGATCGCGTGCAGCAGCTTCCAGATTTTTAAATTGATAACGTTCTGCTATTTGCTCATACTGCGAAGAACTAATTAATCCTTCATCCCTCCATAGTTGTGCTTGTTTGCGTAATTTTTCCTGAAAACTATCTAAGAACATGACCTTCTCCGGTGCAGTGGGGTAGCTTGGCCATTGCGTTCCCAATGGCGGTCATTATATTTTGAGTATGAAGCCAAAAGCCTTAATTACGTTGTTCTTGTGTAACAGTTTGATTTTGATTTAGATACAACGTACTAATTCGTAATTCGTAATTCGTAATTCGTAATTCGTAATTGATAATTCATCATCTACATGGAAAAACCTTCTAATTTATTACTTAAAGTCTCGCGGCGTTTGTTCGCTAATCTAGATGAACAAGAAAAATTTATTGAGGCTTTAATGAATCCTCAGCCTTTTTCACCTAGTATTCTTTGGTGTCAAGAAAAGCCAGATATTTTACCTTTGGCAGTGGAAACACCAACCTCTTGGCAACCACAATTTATAGACCGGTTATCTCTGGGAGAAAAACCTGGTAAGCATCCCTTGCATGAAAAAGGATATTTCTATTGTTTAGATTTTTCTTCGGTGTTTGCAGCTAGTACTTTGTTAGCTATTCCTGAGTCAGTGCGTTTAGTTTTTGATATGTGTGCCGCACCAGGAGGTAAAAGTATCTTTGCTTGGAAAGCTTTAAAACCTAAATTGCTCATCAGCAATGAAGTAATTGGCAAACGTCTGGGAATGCTAATTTCTAATTTGAAGCGTTGTCAGGTTAGCCCTAGCGCAGTGGTTAATCGAGATTCAAGCATATTTGCCGAAATGTTTCCCGGCTCTAGCAATCTAGTCATAGTAGATGCTCCGTGTACTGGACAATCTTTACTTGCCAAAGGTGAAAAAGCACCCGGATGTTTTCACCCAAGTGCTATTAATAAGAGTGCAAATCGGCAAAAGCGTATTATCGCGAATTCTGCTAAAATTGTCTCACCGCAAGGCTATCTTGCTTATATGACTTGCACATATTCGCCTGAAGAAAATGAGCAAGTTTGTAAATGGTTTTTGGAACGCTTTTCCCAGTTTAAAGCGATAGAAATTAGTAATTTAGCCAAATATCAATCACATTTAACAACGATGCCTTGTTATCGGATATTTCCTCAAGATAGGTTAGGTGCTGGTGCATTTACAGTCTTGTTTAAAAATACTAATGAGGATGAAAATGAGCCTAAAGAAGCGGATTTAAATACAATATCTTCTCTATATATCTACCAAAATTTGAAAAATTAAAATTCTATCATGTCCTTATAATTAGTTATGACTTAGTTGGAGAATTATATTTGATTAATCGTAACCCTTCTAGTCTGAGAGCTTCAGGATAGAGAGCTTTGTAAATATTGCAATTTGGAGATTGAATATCGTAACGACCTGTAACTTTAAAGGTTGCTAGAGAACAACCACCTGTACACCAATATTTCCACTCACATGTACGACAGCCTTCTTTTTCTTCAACTGATAAATTCTGAATACCTGCTTTATCTTGTCGCACAAGAGTTAAAGGATCTTGAATTTTAGAGACAGATATAGTTTTATGTAGCTGCATCTGGCATTTAGCAATTTGCCCTTTGTAATCAAATACAAGATAGCTTTGCCCAACTCCACAAGTTCGTTTATGAGGAGATGCTAAATTAGCACGATCGATCAATGAACCTAGCAAACTTCGATTAGGTAATTTCAATTCGATAACTTTGAATGCTGCCAACATTCCCTCAATTAACCGAGATTCTTCTAGTTGCAAGTCTTCATAAGCAGCTGACAGTTCGTTTTCTCGATAGAAATTTAAACTAAAGGGCAGATTATATTCTAGTATCCATTCCACAAGTTCGGGCAATCCTTCTGCATTCCGCCCACTAACTGTAATCGAAATATCTGGTATTAAACCATTTTGCAAAGCAATCTTAATACCTCGTTCAACATCTGTAAACGATCCCTTTTTGCTTGTATAAGAACGTTGAATATTGTGGAAATTTGATAATCCATCTAGTGAAATCATTAGACGCAGATTTAATCTTTGTAGTATCTCAATAATTTCAGGCGTAATCAATGTTCCATTACTGAGAACAACTCCATCTAATATAATGTCTGTTTCTTTGCTAAGATATTGAGCGTACAAATGGAGATCCTTAATTAAAGGAGAGCAGAGTAATGCCTCTCCTCCTGCATATTTCAGTTTGACGCGGCGGTAATTATTTAAGGTTGCAGAGCGAAATATAGATTCAATAGCTGCTTTCCCTATATCGATTGACATATCTTTTGCTTCGTGCGGAAGATAGCAATAGTCACATCTTAAATTACAGCGATCGGTGATATGCAACCATGCTGTTAAAGTTTCTGGTATTTCATTTAAGTCAAATAATGAATAATTATTGGGTGCTATTAAACGTGCTTGATATAGTTCTTGAATAGCTGTCTGTAAGTCTATTAGGTCAATCTCAGAATACTCTATTGCAATCTCATCTAATTTATGAGGATTTGTAAATTTTTCAAGTAAAAATATCGCTGATTGATTCAGAACTGCTACTTGATGATAAGTACCAAAACAGATAGAATAAGTATCATCTAAATTCATCATCTGCGAGTTAGGAACTCTCACAAATTCTGTGTCCAACATCCCCAGAGGTAATCGGATATCTGAGCTTAATTCTGTTAAAGGGGATAAGTCACAGGCACAATCTCCTCCATCACAATCGCATTGCCCAGTTGGTACATAGGTAGAATTAAGAGAAACTAAAATTTGGGGTCGATCAATTTTTTTACTAAGCATGAGAAGATGGCTGTTTTGTGGCACGTATTCTGGTCAAAAACATTTGTTGATCGCACCATTCCTTGAGAGCTTTATGATCTTTCCACTGAGATTTTAGTTGCTGAATCAGAGTTTTAGAAAGTTCTATAGGCAATCGTTCAATTTTCTTTTGGAGCAGATTTAGCTCATGTTTAATCGAATACGGGCCGAAACCTCCATGTTGAAAGATTTGGGGTATTCCTTGAGCATATTTACTAAAAGCAAAGTTGTAGTTAGCTTGTTGAAATGCAACATCACCTTCTATGCGTAACATGCGGCCAAAGTATAGTGTGTGGATATTTTGATATGATTGGAAGCGATCGCTAAGTTCTTGTGCATAATCGGAAATATGCTCGTAGGCTTTTGCATAATAATCAAACTCTGCTTTACCTACCAGGCTATCGATGGCATACCGCATGTCATTGTACTCTAAACTAGTCTGATAAGAGCGATCGTTGAGTTTTAAAGCTTGGTCTTGTAGCGTGCGATCGCCTGTTTGAAACCCAAGATGCCAATATACACTAGCAATTTGGTGCAAAATTCCAGGTAATTCCTCTTCAAGTCCATATTTCTCTGCGAGTTTTAGGCTTTTTTCTAAAGCATTTTGAGCAAGACTTAGCACATTGAGATCCCACTGCACCTGTGTCACATCCCAAACAGCTTCATTTACTACCTCAGCACTAAACCACTGATTTAAGCCTAACTGAAAGTATGCCCTACACAGTATTTGATTATCGTTTTCTTCATTGTCACAACGGCTTAATGCTCGTTCAAGTAGTTGTTTCGCTTTAACATAATTACCATTATCTACCAAAATAGTAGCAGAGGCAATTTCGGCGTTGGCTATTTCGCGTTCGCTCTCAACACTCGACCACATATCAATAGCAGCCTTAAAACACTGTTCAGCCTTGACATAATCTTTTTGTTGTCCGTATAAAAATCCCAAATTATTCTGAATGCTAGCCATAACTTGAGTTAAACCTTTGTCAGGAGTATCAATTTCCATAGCAGCCTCCCAACCTAGTTTGTAATATTTCTCAGCTTCCTGAAAGTTGTTGAGTTGTCGATGCAGATAACCAACTAGGTTAGCTACAGCAGGAATAGCGTATGATAGCTTTTTGCCTTGAACTAAGGATAAACACTCTTGCTGATATTTTAAAGCTTCTTCATAAAGGTGTAACTTAGTATTTAGCATTCCCAAGACATTGTAAATATCCGCTTGATGAGAAGAATTATCAGATTGAGCGGATAGCATTCCCTCCAGCTTTACTAGTTCATTTTCTTTTGTACTCTTATCTTTAAGAGCGTGAACAATCTTTGATTCAAAAATAATCAGTTTAAATTTTTGATCGGAATTTATTTCTGTTTCAAACTGTTTGGCAATTGCCAATAATTGATTTACAAAACCAAACTTTTTGGATTGGCGGCGTATCCTATCAGTAACTTCGTGCCAAGTTTCAAAGCCTGTTATCGGATCGGCATATAAAGCATTCCAGAGCCATCGTGTAGTATTGAATTCTCGCAGTTGCTTAACTTCTTCAATCATAAACTCGATATTAGCGACTTTATGAGAATCATCACAATAACGTTGAACCTCCAATATCCTTTTTTGTGGCCCTAGATTATAATCTTTTTGCTCAAAATATTTAGCAGCAATCCAACTATCTCGTTTTCTCCATTCCAAATCGGGGTCAATATCTGCCCATACATATTTTTCAACCAAGTCTCGCACAATATCATGTAATGATATTTGAGAACCACCGATTACTGGTTTGATAAAAAAGTAACTTTGTGCATCAATAAATAATCTTTGAGCATCTTCTGTAGATAGTTCTAATAAATTAGCAATATCACAGCTATCTAATGGGTAGATACGTGAAAGTAATAGAGTTAACCGATCCATTGATGTCCGAAGCTGCGTAATATGCCGAACCATCTCAGCTTCAAATCCACCAGTTTTTTCTAACCTGCTGGGAATAGTTTCTATATCTTCACTCTCTAACCAATCTGGTATGACTTCCCGATAAGCATACTCTACTCCAAATTCAATCATGATCGGGCTACCACCAGATAAAACTATGATCTTTCTAACCAATTCTTGTCCGAGAGTAAAGTGAAGTTGTTCCTCCTTGCAACGAATGTATGTTTGTACATCTTCATGAGTAAATTCATTTAATTCTAAATAAGTTAATTCTTCTTCTTTGAATGATTTTTCTAGAATTTGATGAGCAATACTAGGACGACCTGCTAAAATAAATACGGCATTCTTTAGTTGATGGCATAAATTGCCAATACACTCCCAAACTTGCTCTCTGACATCTGCTTGTCCTAATTTCTCAACCGTATCAATTAGAAAGACTAGTCTCTGTTCGCTGGATTTGCGATTAATTTCATCGACCAAGAATTTTTCAAGTTGTCTGCGTTCTTGTTCGTATGCAAGTTGACTGAGACGGTTTTCATCTTCTCGCAGTTGTCGTAACCGCAGCAACCATTCTTTATATGTATAGTAGTATAATTGTTTAGCGATTTGAGTGTATAAATCTTCTGCATCATTAAAAACAGGGATATCGCAATCAATAATTTCACTTGTGCCAATTTGAACTTGGTTTAGACGAGATTTTAATGCATGAAGCAACCAAGTCTTGCCAATTCCACCTCTACCCTCTACTAAAACTACACGCAGCTTATTAGAATCTTGAGCAAGGGAAATAATTCGATTTAGATGTTCTGCACGACCAACAAACTCTAATTTATTTAGTTCAGACATAATAGACTCCTATTTAATTGTTAGTTATTTTGAATGGCTTCATCAAGCTTCTGAATTAAATCTCGATAGGGTGCGTCATTATATTCATCATTGTGTAGATAGTAATTGACAAGAAACTGAAATTCCCAGTCATTTTCGACTTCAGATTTAAGCGTATAAATAAATTCATGGAATTGCTCTCGATCTGTATTGCGAAATATTCCCAGAGTTTCCTCAACGGTTTTATCAAAGAAATCATTACGGAGTTTTTGTCGATAAGCCAGACTATTTGGGCCATAATTGATAAATCCAGCGTGTTGTTGAAGACTTTGAAAAAAATATTGCATAGACCAAGTACCCGCAACAGCAGAATTATTCTTTGATTTCAGTTCGTGAATATATTCCCAACAGATTTGAGCCGCTTCAGTGCAAAGTTCTTGAAAGTCATCAGGCGAGGTTTCTCGGAGTAGACCAATAACTAACAGCCGCCGTGTCATTCCATCTTTAATAATCGTTTTATCACGAGTAAAAATAGATGTCTTTGTTAGTTCAGCATTTAATTTAAAACTATCATCACTGAAAGGTAACTTAAATCTCCGAACAGCTTCCTTTAATATCCAAGTTCCATTGAGTATAGGAAATATACTCAATTTTTCAATAGATTCGTATAGATGATTATTTTCTTTTGTCAAGCTTTCTTTAATCTGATCTCTACACTTTTTGAGGTTTTTTTCCCATAATTGGTTTCCATAACTGTTTAAAAGCCAACTTACTGTGTAACAACCATCTCGATAAACTTTTAGCGCTTCAGCAATTCCCCCTGGATGTCCACCAGTTAAATACAGTAAGTGTCCTGCTAGTAAAGCAAGACTTTCAGAAGTCATCTCTATAGGCTTGAGATATTTTGTTGCTGTATCCTGAATTACTTCCCAGTTAAAAGGAGAGAGTATTAGTTTAGGAAAAGTCCGATCTAATGGAAGATCGATCAAACAACGAGCTGCTATCACAACTCGAAGTCTCCGCGAATTATCTTTAAAGAACTGTAATTCTTTTAAACATTTTTCAATTCTCCAAGCAAATTCCTTAAAGTCATTAAAAAGTTCATTTAAGCGTTGCTTTTGTGGGGCACAGCCATCGAGGTCGATTAGCAGCACAATGCCTTTTTTGCCCTGTGATTGCCATTTAGCCCAATTTCTATGCAATAGTGAACCTAAACGTTCTCCCCAACTTAAATCATGTCCTTCCGGAAGCTTAAGTTGCAGAGAATTTGCTAATCGGTTTTCTAAGTTTTCAATAGTTTCATAACCAGATATAGGAGCGTAAGCACAACACCATTGCAATTCTTGAAACCGTCCCAGTATTTGTTTGAGAAATTCTGTTTTTCCATAACCTTCAGGTGCTGTCACCAGACGATAAGGAGGAGAATTAATTGCTGTAATTTCATTAATTGCAGCATCGCGATTAGTAAATGGGATTTTATCCGGATCAAGCTCTAGAGATTGTTGATTGAGCTGGCTTAATTCTGATTCAGCTTTTTCTATTTCATCGAATTTTTCTTTAAGTTGTCTTTGCAATTTACTTTTATCTACATCATTAAGCATCCACCCTATTTGATTACTAAGACTTTCAATCTCAGTTTTTAAATTGGCTATTAACTGTTCTAGATAGTTCTTTCGTAAATCTACAGAGCTTTTCATTTTATTTAGGTATTAAATTAATGGTTTATGGTATTAAGTTCGCTTTCTACTCGCTCTAGTTCTTGTAAGATGCTATCAATTTGGCGTTGGATTATATTGCGATCGCTTGCACTAAGTGTATAGTTGAGTTGATTGTAAGCCGCCTCATAATCACTACTTAAAACGTCAAAGCGTTGTTGCAAAGTTTTGATTTTGAGTTGTTGAACTCTATTAGAAATATTCTGGATATGCGTATGAGATGAAATCGGCTTGTCTATTTCATCCCATGCTGCAATCAATACATCCGCAGGAATCATGAAAGCAGTTTTGATATCTTCTCGCCGCTTCTCTGCCGCTACTGCCATTCCAACCACTCCTACAAGAGTTTCATCCCATATCGGCGCACCACTAAAACCCGGTTCTATTCTGTAGCCAGTTACCTTACTATCTTCCAGTTGCACCCATCCCTTTCCTTGGCCATCTCGCAACACGCCTGTAGCCCAAACGCCATCATTATGTCCGTTAGGAAAACCGAATATGCGGAAAGGATGCTGCCAAATATTGTTAGCTCTTATTAGTTGGATAGCTTGAGTTTCTTTAAGCAACTGCCCTTCGATTTGCAACCCGGCAATATCTTCAGGCGCAGAGGTTGATGCATTGCTGACAACGGGTTGCCAAAAAATAACTTTAGCTTTTAGTTGTTGTCCTGATGCAATTAGGGGGAAATCTAAATAAATATCATTATTAGGAGCTTCAACTATATCTTCTGCTAAAGATAGGGCTGAGGTAACAACATGAGCGCACGTCAGGATATAATTTCCAGTTCGCCCAGAGACTAAAAAACCTACACCAACTACCGCACCATTAGCATGAAAAATCCGAGCGATCGCTGACCTAAAAGTTTGAATATAATTATCTGTATTCGCTACCATACTATGCCTTGTCTTGCTTCCATTTCAAGGTAATTTCGTAGTTAGCTTCACCACTTACAGAGGTAAAAATTGCACCCGCCGCCGCATTTAATTTAATACCAAACTTAACCTCTACCTCATTGGCCGGTGTATTAAGCTGACTCAGTTTGGTGATAATTGCTGAAGCGACAGGTTGTATTTGATCTAATACATCTTCAAATTTCTTTTTAGCTTCAACTACCATTTGCCCTGTATCTGGTCTAGCAACACGTACAAGAGCATTGCTATTTTCTGGTTCATCAACTTCAGCTAAAAACTTCGTGCCATCTTTGAGAGAAAACTCTGCGATCTGTTTCTGATTCATAGTGAAACCTGTGATTTGAAACTAATAGTTTAATGTGTTGACCATCAAAAGAGTTTGCCGAAAATTTTGTAATCTTATTTACATTTAATGGTTAACTCGTTAAATACTTCTCTAGCAATTATTTACTTTTTTATCCCATTTCATTAAGCTTCTGCCCATACTCTCCCCACGCATCATTTATTGATTAACAGCCTTATTAATTTTACGGGGTTGCGAAATCCCCGACTTATTCCAGAAGTCGAGGATCTCGTAGCCCTCATCTATCAGAATCAATCACATGAACTCTAGTAATCCATTAAGCTAACTTTGCCTGCTACATAGTAAACACTTAAGTGATTAACACAGGACTAAGGTCTTGACTACAAACTGATTTACCCAGCATCTTTGACTTGGTAGCCCACTAGAAATTTGTGAAGTTTCTAAATAAACTGACCAACTTCCTGCTGCTTGGGCATTACAGCCTGCTTGACTGTCATGTAATAGATTTAATAATTGTTATATTAGTTATATATGTAGCTTTAGTTCAATTAGTAATTATACTGACTAAGCTGGAAAATTGCTTGAATCTAAACTAAGTAGGCAAGAATAATACAATCTATATTACACAATGTAAATTTAATTAAACTTTCTCGTAGTAACGTTATGTAAACCCTGAAAATCCTAATAGCTTCGATCGATGCGTGCCTTATGGTTATCAACTCATGCCATGTCCGGCTAGTGTTTGATGCTGAAGCAGATTGTTGCTGCAACTTTCCTAAAGAGCCTACTACAGAGACAAGTTTAACTATGAATATGGACGAAGTTTAGGAATCCTTGCAGGAGTTACTAATAAAAATATCCCCGAATTATTGAAAAAGTCGGGGATTTCAAGCTGTCGAAATGAGAATGAATATGTGTTGAAGAATTAATTGAATTGCTGGTTTTCAGAAGTAACGAGGAAAAATTCCTCGCGAATAGTCCATCAATTTGGAGAACAGCTAGCACAAAAATCAGGACTGAATTTGCAGTATTGGCTACCTGTCAATCCGTAAGCTGTACAATAAGGGAAACTTGTAAGTTGAATTTTGGCTGTTTGTAATTTGGAACCATTTGCCAATGTTTCAGTAATTTTGGTTTTATCAGCCAAAAGGATAGCTAAAATCTTCGGTAACGCTATGCAAGCAACAATATTGAGCAACGTTAGCATTATGCCGTCGATAAAATTCATAGGTAATCATCTCCTGTGAAACATAGGCGATCACTGTTCTTAGATGCAAACACAATCATTGCTTGCACTCTATGTAAATTAACTTTAACATAAATTTTTGTAAATATAAACGTGGAATTCCTGGAATTATCATACACAGAAGGAAATGTGGATAATAAGGATGGTCATTGTAGCAAAATAACAAAATAAGCTGGAAAATAATCAGTTTAAAATCTTTAAGTAAGGTGTTATGTCAACAACCCAAACCGCGTCTTCTTTTTTATCTAACATCAGCGAGCGAGAACGTGAGGCATTAAAGCGGTTGGTAGATTACACAAATGTGGAATCGCTACCAGAAATTTGGCCTTTGGCAGCTCAAAGATTTGGTGATGTTGTCGCCCTCCGCAATCCTCATGCTAAACCGGAAGTAGTGATTACTTATACCCAGTTGGTAGAGCAAATGCAACTATTTGCTGCTGGGTTACAAGCGTTAGGAGTAAAGGTAGGCGACCGCATTTCCCTAATTGCTGACAACAGTCCTCGGTGGTTCATTGCCGATCAAGGCATCATGACTGCTGGAGGCGTTGATGCGGTGCGTAGTTCCCAAGCCGAAAAAGAAGAATTGCTGTTTATTATCACTAATAGCGGTAGTACAGCGATCGTAGTAGAGGATTTAAAAACACTTAAAAAACTACAAGACCGCCTCAAAGATTTACCAATTCAAGTGGTAATCTTACTTTCGGATGAAGCACCACCAACAGACGAAACTCTAAAAGTACTCAACTTTACACAGTTGCTCGAAATTGGGAAAAGTCATAATTTTGTGCCCGTCAAGCAAAATCGTGACGCTCTGGCAACCCTAATTTATACCTCTGGTACTACGGGTAAACCCAAGGGTGTAATGCTGTCTTATAGTAACTTGATGCACCAAGTAACAACATTTGGGACAGTATTGCAACCAAATGCTGGTGATATTGTTCTTAGTATTTTACCTTCGTGGCACAGCTATGAACGAACCGTTGAATATTACCTACTATCTCAAGGTTGCACCCAAGTTTATACGAATTTACGTTCTGTAAAAGGGGATTTGAGACAATTTAAACCTAATTACATGGTGGGTGTACCCCGCCTGTGGGAATCAATTTATGAAGGAGTGCAAAAGCAGTTCCGCGAACAACCAGCGAATAAGCAACGCCTAGTTAACTTTTTATTGGGCATTAGCGACAAATATATCAAAGCACAGCGAACTGTTCAGGGATTGGATTTAAATAATCTTCATGCTTCAGCCGTCGAACGATTAGCAGCTAAGATCCAAGCATCAGCTTTATTACCCCTCCATGCATTGGGAGAACGACTGGTTTACGCCAAAGTTCGGGAAGCCACAGGAGGACAAGTTAAGCAGATGATTAGCGGTGGTGGTGCGCTTCCCAAACACATAGATAATTTCTTTGAAATTATTGGCGTGCAGATTTTACAAGGCTATGGCTTGACAGAAACTTCTCCTGTCACCCATGTACGGCGTCCTTGGCGGAATTTGATTGGCGCATCAGGGCTACCACTCCCGGCTACAGAAGCTAAAATCGTCGATCCGGAGACAAAAGCGCCTTTACCAATAGAGAAGCGAGGCTTAGTATTGTTGAGAGGCCCGCAGATTATGCAAGGCTATTACCAAAATCCCGAAGCGACAGCGAAAGCAATTGACGCTGAGGGTTGGTTTGATAGCGGCGATTTGGGTTGGCTGACACCACAAGACGATTTAGTGCTGACTGGCAGGGCTAAAGATACGATTGTATTGACTAACGGGGAAAACATCGAGCCACAGCCGATTGAAGATGCGTGTTTGCGATCGCCATACATCGATCAAATTATGCTCATCGGTCAAGATCGGCGCAGCCTGGGAGCCTTAATTGTCCCCAATGTCGAAGCCTTAGAAAAATGGGCAGCAAGTCAGAATCTAACGCTGGATACGCCCAATAATCAAGTGACTTCCTCAGATAGTCAAAAAATTGACTTGGAGAGTAGAATGATCCAGGATTTATTTCGCCAAGAATTGAATCGGGAAGTCCAAAATCGTCCAGGCTATCGACCGGATGACCGCATCGGAACGTTTAAACTCATCCTGGAACCGTTTTCTATTGAAAATGGCTTGATGACACAAACACTAAAAGTTCGCCGACATGTCGTCACGGAACGCTATCGCGATATTATTGACGGCATGTTTGCCTGATCATTCCACCTGCTAACTGTAAAGAGTGAACGTGAAATATTTATGGATGTCTCCAAATCTAATTTGCTTCTCAAACGCGTCGTTAACGTCAAAGTTATTGTGACTCCCCTCTGGAAAGAGGAAGTACAACAGCAGCTGCAAGCGCAAATCAATCAACTCGATCAGCAACTGCAACAGCTAGACGTTGAAGGACAAAGAGCGATCGCGGCAATTCAAAAGCAGAGTCTGCAACCACCTGGCCCCCAGACTCTCCAACAAATTGACAATATCCAACTCCAAGTCAATCAAAAGAAAAGTGAATTTTTGGAGCAAAAAAATCAGTTGCTGCAAAACCTCCAGCAAGTGCAGTTTCTCCAGCAAGATCAGGAAGTCAACCAATTCCAAATGGAAGGCTTTTTCCGAGTAGAAATCGGTGATAACCTGATTAGCAAAATGCAAGTCGAAATCGTTCTGCGCGATGGCGTTGTAGAAGAAATTCGCGGCGACATTTAAATTTGTCATTTGTCATTTGTCATTTGTTTTCTGACCAATGACCAATGACCAATGACTAATGACAGATATGATTTAACTTAGGGTTAGTGTGAGAACGGCTCCCAGCCCAACATTCCACCTGGGAGCCAGCCCAAACGATTTGCCACACTGGAGGTGAGCTTATAAAAAGCGATCGCCCAAAGGTTGTCATCTCTGCTCGATATTTAACCGTCCCAACTGAATTATTACCCCGCTTGATTTGCGTAATCGTCACTAACGCCTGATTTGGTTGGGGATAAACTACCTCTATCTTTTGCGATCCTCCCACTGCTATCTCCTCAAAGGCATTCAGAGCAAGGGTAGTAGGATTACTGCCTTGGAGAGATGAGTTAAGTTTTTCTAAAGGTATAGTTTGATAATCGGAACGCTCTGAGAATGCTGCAACTTCCTGAGACTGATGTATTGCTCCCATGTGCTGGGTTTGCTCATCATTAGTCTCAACAATCGGTGCAGATTGCTGGTGCTGGATAATATAAACTCCAGCACCAGCCGTGGCAGAGATACTTAATATCACAATCAAAAAGAATTTCAGCTTTGCCGACATAAAAGTAAACAGGAATTTCAAATAGGTTTATTACCAGTTTTGAATTCTAGATTGAACTACATCCTATATCCTCTATCCGTGAGAAGCTCGTGTATCTTAAGCAGTGGTTATGAGAAATATTAACTGTGAGAAACTCGTAGTGGTTTTTGCAAGTCAATGACTAAAACGAGATCGAGATTTTGGCTAACCATTGAGGATAGTTCTGTATTATAGACCTCTAACCTATATTTAGGTTCCTAGAGTCATTAGCCATCAGCAAATAACCAATGCCCAATGACGGCAGTTGCTCCACTTGAGGAGACCCCACGCACTGCCTCCCCAATGCCCCATACCCAATGCCCAATGCCCAATCCCCAACCTAAAATATAAACAGTCTAAAACCCTCCCACCAAGATACAATTCGATCTGATAAAAACTGTTAAAGTCCATAAACCATTGATTTCCAAACCACCCTATGAGCATTCACGAAGTATTTATGCCGGCGCTGAGTTCCACCATGACGGAGGGCAAAATCGTCTCCTGGGTGAAATCGCCAGGGGACAAAGTGGAAAAAGGCGAAACAGTGGTGGTTGTAGAGTCAGATAAGGCAGATATGGATGTAGAAACCTTTTATGAAGGATTTCTTGCCCATATCATAGTTGAAGCTGGTGAAACTGCCCTGGTAGGATCTGCGATCGCCTTTATCGCCGAAACGGAAGCTGAAATTGAACAGGCCAAATCTCTTGCCAATTCTGGCGGCGCGGCTGCTACTCCTACCTCTTCCCCTGAACCAGTTGCCACCATAGTCTCAGCCGCAACACCTGCCTTAGTGTCTCAAAACGGGTCTAACCACAAAGAAGGAAGGCTTGTGGTTTCACCCCGTGCCCGCAAGTTAGCTAAAGAACTCAAAGTTGATTTAACTACACTCCAAGGTAGTGGCCCCCATGGACGCATTGTCGCCAAAGATATAGAAGCATTGTCTAACAAGGGCAAGCAAACTGCACCTGCCCCAGTTGTTCCACCAGCACCCGTAGCAACCAGTACCCCAGTTGCGCCCCCAGCACCTCAGACACCCGCACCCGCACCCGTGGCAGCGGCTGTTCCTGGTCAAACCGTACCTTTAACTACCTTTCAAAATGCCGTAGTGCGGAATATGGTAGCCACCATATCCGTGCCTGTCTTCCGTGTCGGTTATACAATTACCACCGATGGATTAGACAAACTTTATAAACAAATTAAATCCAAAGGCGTGACAATGACAGCGCTATTGGCGAAAGCTGTAGCAGTGACATTGCAAAAACATCCATTGTTAAATGCTAGCTACTCAGACCAGGGTATTGTTTATCATTCTGATATCAACATTTCCGTAGCAGTAGCGATGGATGATGGCGGATTGATTACGCCTGTGCTGCAAAATGCAGACGCAGTGGATATATATTCTCTATCGCGTACTTGGAAGTCTTTGGTAGAACGTGCTAGGGCAAAACAACTACAGCCTCAAGAATACAACACTGGTACTTTTACCCTGTCCAATTTAGGGATGTTTGGCGTGGATAAATTTGATGCGATTTTACCGCCTGGACAAGGTTCAATTTTAGCGATCGGGGCATCCCGCCCGCAAGTGGTAGCAACACCCGACGGTTTATTTGGCGTGCGCCAACAAATGCAAGTTAATATTACCTCTGACCATAGAATTATTTACGGTGCTCATGCTGCGGCGTTCTTGCAAGATTTGGCAAAATTGATTGAGACAAATCCTCAATCTTTGACACTGTAGTTTTGAAAAGACACCAAATTTAAACGTTAGCGCTATCAGCGAGCAGCAGTTTATCGTAGAGTAGCGCTAACAATGTTTAATTGATGACACGCCCTAACTGACGACTACGCCCATATGCTAATGCCACAACTAAACCAATCACAGCCAATAAAGTCAAAACGGTGTGCAAATGACCTTGTTGCAAGCTAAATCCTAACCATCCCCAAGAAAGCAAGGAAATAATTTCGAGTAAATTTAACAATACATCGAGTTTAGTATTTTGCCGTCGTCGAAACAATTCTGTAAACTTTACAGGGCGAGAATTCCACAGACTGAGGGTTGCTGCACAAGTAGTACCAGCGAAAAAAACCACCATCGGTATAAACCACGGTTTACCGTTGCCTATCAAAACAATAAACAGTGGTGATATCAATAACCAGATAGGAATTAATGCCGCTAACAACTTCAATTGATTCAGCTTTGAACTATTTACTGGTGAAGATTTGAGCAAATCTGGTGCTTCTTCTCCAGAAACGCAAATTTGCACTAAATTTGATGTCAAAGCTTCTGCCAACACTAAACTCATCCCTAAAATACCACCATTGCTATGTTGTCGTAATATACTCAAAAACGCGAATGTGAGGAGAAATATTTGCAGAAATAGGCGTGAAATTAAATAAGGATTGCGCCGCATAATCCGCCATTCTTTGAGTAAAGCAACACGATTAAAACCACCAACAAGGCGAGTTGCTTGGGTTGGGCGCAGTTGACGGTGTTCACTTGTAATTTGCTGCTGTGTACCTGCAATAAAATAACGATGTAAAACTTTCACCGTTAACCACGTCAAACTGATACTAATTAACAACACTAACACTACTGACACCGGATCAAAGAAAATAGCCCTTGCAGGAAACCAAACCCAACTATCTGCACTCAAAAAGTTTCCTTTCGCTAACCAATGTTCTAACTGAAACCAAATTGATGCCGTGTTTCCATCCGTTTTTTTCAGGAGATTAGGTAACTGAGAACTCAAATATATAGTGATAATAAATAATACTGTAAGAACTTGAGCAAAAGTCCGCGTCCGTTTTGCACCTATAACACGAACTAACCCTAAAACAAATAACATTGCTAAACTTGTAGCGCTTAAGCTAAGACCAATCAAAGCCGGATAAAGCCCTAAAAGTTGAGGAATACCGAGTAATAAAGCGATTAAACTTACAGGAATTACAAATAAACAACCACTGAAAAAAGTTTTCAGGGCAATTCTTAACACTTGACTTGCAAAAATCACTTGACTCGAAATTGGTGATGACACGAGTAAATCTAAATCCCCGCGTTCAAATAACGCCATCAAGCTACTTCTCATCGCTTGGATAAAGCTATAATAAAATCCGAACAACCAAACTACTACCGCTATCCAAATAGCAGAATCTGGTATGGTATGAAATGATATCGCACCTCGAATATTACCAAACGTAACCCATAACCAAGTTAAAGAAACACTACCCAAAAATAAAAGTGCAAAAATACTGAAAACAAATTTTGCTATAGGTCTAACAGTAATTTCACGCCACCACAAACTTAATTCATAGCCCAAAAGCCAAGGTAATGTCCCTACTTTCATCTTGTACCTTCAACATTATTATCTTGAGTTAATTCTAAAAAGACCCTCTCCAAACTACCTTCTGCTTCACCACTTTGAGTTCTAAGTTCATCTAAAGTACCTTCGGCAACTAAGTACCCATGATTAATAATCCCAATTCGCTGCGCCATACGCTCGGCAATTTCCATAATGTGAGTAGTTAAAATTACCACACCACCTTGGTTTACATACTCGGTAAGCATATTTTTGACTAAGTGGGCTGCGGCTGCATCTAATCCTGTTAGCGGTTCATCTAAGATAATAATTCTCGGCTGATGAATTAATGCCCCTGCTAAAGCAAGTTTTTGCCTCATCCCTCGCGAAAAAGTTTCACTAAAATCTCCTCTGTTATCCCACAAGTTTAATTGTTTGAGGAGTTCTTCGGCAGAAGATTGAGCTTTAGAAGGAGGAATTCCCCAAAGTCCGGCGATAAACTCTAAATACTCTATTGGACGTAGCTTGTTGTAGAGTAGAGGCTCTTCAGGTAGGTATGCTAAAAGTTGCTTTGCTTTTTGAGGCGATCGCTGGATACTATGTCCTAAGATCATAATATCCCCGTTATCTGGTCGTAGTAACCCTGCAATCATTCGTAGAGTAGTAGTTTTTCCTGCACCATTGGGACCTAAAAGAGCATAAAATGAACCTTCTGCAATCTGCAAGCTGAGATTGTTTACAGCTTGGTGAGAACCATAATACTTGGTAAGTTGGGAAAGTTGAAGTGCGATTTTCATATGTTGTGATTATGCTTAATTCAAACGAAGCAGAACCTTTTATTGAGGATATTATGCTAGCGATCGCCCAAGAATATCAATGCCTAGAAGTATTTCCAAAAGAGAAAGGTGTTACTGAGTTGGCGGATGTTACTGCCTATACAGGAATGTATACAATTGGCATATTTCTGGCGTTATTCCATGACGACGAATTTGTTCAACAACACGCTCAATTTATACTGATGGCGTCCCTAATTTCATGACGATAATCATTGCTTTGAATCTTCTAAAAATATTGCAATCATTTGTTTAGTTAGAGTTCCTAAGTTTGAGAATGTTGTTTATTGAACCCTCAAATATCAATCAGTCTAGTTTTTTAGTTTTATGCGAGATACTATAAAAAAACTTTATATTCCACATTTTGCACTTCAAAACCTTATACTTAATGCTTCAATAAATTTTATAAAGAAAACTTATTTGGTTGAGTATTAATACTTATATTTGCTAGGCTTTTAGCGTTTAAAAAATAAAAAAGTGGGCATTACCCACTCTACATAAATTTAGCCCTTAACACAAAGTATTTGCTTAAGTGTTGCTACAACTTCAACCAAATCTGCTTGATTTTCCATCACTTGTTCTATCGGTTTATAAGCACCAGGAATCTCATCTAACACACCCTCATCTTTGCGGCATTCTACACCATTTGTTTGCTCTATCAAATCATCAAGCGTGTAAACATTTTTGGCCTTATTTCTAGACAGCAAACGCCCTGCACCGTGAGAACAAGAACAAAAGCTGTGGGCATTACCTTTACCCTTAATGATGAAAGACTTTGCCCCCATCGAACCAGGAATAATCCCATAATCTTCAGTTTGGGCACGGACTGCACCTTTACGAGTAACGTATACATCCTCGTCAAAATGCACTTCTTTTTCAGCGTAATTGTGATGACAATTAACCTGCAATAAAGGTTTAGTTGCTTTCCCACCTGCAAGATGCTTCTCAACTATATGCTTAAAACGCGCCATCATCACATCACGGTTGACACGCGCATAGTTTTGTGACCATTGCAAATCGTGCCAGTATGCTTGGAATTCTGGTGTACCAGCGACAAAATGAGCTAAATCAGGGTCAGGCAATTTATTACCTGCCATCTTTGCTAATTCTCTAGCTGTGTGAATATGACACTGGGCGAGTTTATTGCCAATGTTACGTGAACCAGAATGCAGCATCAGCCAAACTTGATTCTCTGTATCGAGGCACACTTCAATAAAGTGGTTTCCTCCACCGAGAGAACCCATCTGTTTCATTGCTTTACTTTGTAGGTCTTGTACACCGCGATGCAAGTCTTTAAAATCATCCCAGTGTTGCCAATTGCTGACGGATTTTTCAACATCTTTATTTTCGTTGAATCCAGTCGGAATTGCGGCTTCAATATCTAGGCGGATTTTCTTTAATTTACCTTCTAGTTGTTCGGCGGTAAATGATGTTTTGATAGCGCTCATCCCACAACCAATATCCACGCCGACAGCAGCCGGGATAATCGCTTCTTTAGTTGCAATTACAGAACCCACTAAAGCACCTTTTCCTAAGTGAACATCTGGCATTAATGCGACATGCTTAAACACAAATGGTAGTGATGCTACATTCTTTGCCATCTTAGTTTCTTCTGGGCCCAAAGAGTGATTTGCCCAAGATAAGACGGGTGCTGGTGTGGTAATTTCTAACTTTTCGTAGGGCATAATTTTTTCTATTTTGGATTTTAAATTTTAGATTGGGTATAGGGCAGCGATAATTATCGGTATGACATATAACCCATTACTTAGTTAGTTGTAGCAATTTATATGTTGTATTGTCTTTCATTTGGCTCCCTGAATTTTTGTGAAGCTGAAGAACTTACTTTTAGAAGTTACATTTTTGTATTATAAATGTAACACAAGTGATTACAACCGTCAATCTATCACCACAGGGAGAAAGCAAATGTTTCTCCAATGTATTAAAATTTGTAAAGAAAATCACTGTGTTTAAATAGCTCCTTAAAGTTCCGACACAATAATATGGCAGTGCGTCAAGATACAATCTGGGAACGTTTTTTATCCCCTGTAGTGCGTCTTTTGATTGATGAAGATGGGTTACGGCGTTACGCTGATAGTATTAATTGGGAGAAAGAGAGCGATCGCTATCGACGAGATGATGTGATAATTCCGTCATACTACATTAATCAAAACTTTCACGGTATTGCTGGCGGATACCTCAATTCCGATGCAGCAGTTACTTACGATCCGGTTACTCAATACGTTCTACCGCCTAATGAAGGTATTGTCCGTCAAGCTTTAGTTGATGCCGTTCAGGTAAAACCACGACGCATACTCGATTTAGGTTGCGGTACTGGTTCCACTACTTTAATGTTAAAGCAGGCTTTCCCGGATGCGGAAGTTATTGGTTTGGATTTATCACCTTATATGTTAGTAAGGGCGGAAGATAAAGCTAGAAATGCTGGCTTGGAGATAGTATGGCGACACGGAAATGCTGAAAAAACTGGTTTGAGGGATGCAACATTTGACTTAGTAACAGCTTCTTTGCTATTCCACGAAACACCAGATGCGGTGTCTCTAGCAATTCTGCGAGAAAGCTTCCGGTTGCTGGTAACTGGAGGACAAGTATTAATTCTAGATGGGAATCAGAAGACTCTGCGTCAGTTAGAATGGCTCAATGATGTTTTTGAGGAGCCATATATTCGTGAGTATGCTGCTAGTAGTACAGAAGCGAATATGGGTGCAGCCGGATTTGAAGCAGTGCGATCGCAAGATGTATGGTGGATAAATCAGGTAACTAGCGGCATTAAACCGCTCTCAACCGAAAATGTCCGTCAGTATACTGCCACATCAGTAGATAATAATTTGGAGGGACTTGGTTCTCCAGCGTTTGGCATAATGGCATGAGTTTAAAGGCAGTTCTTTTTGATTTTAATGGTGTAATCATTAACGATGAGCCAATCCACCTGCAACTGATCGATGAGATTCTCATTGAAGAAAATCTCCAACCCCAAAAGGTGAGCGAGCGTCAAGCTTCTTTAGGACGTAGCGATCGCGCTTGTTTTGGGCAACTACTCGCTAATCGTGGTAGAGTAGCCAATGAAAACTATTTAACTCAGTTGCTGTACCGCAAAGCCCAAGCTTATACGGTGGAATTAGAAAAAATAAAGAAACTGCCTTTATATCCAGGTGTAGAAGACTTAATATTTCAGGTGCGATCACGCAATCTGAAACTAGGATTAGTTAGTGGCGCGATTCGGAAAGAAATAGAACTAGTACTCAATCGCGCTAAACTAGCTGAATATTTTAAAATTATTGTCGCTGGTGATGACATCACCACCAGTAAACCAGAACCCGATGGTTATCTACTGGCAGTAAAACGCCTAAATAAAGAATATCCCAACTTGAATCTTCAACCACACGAGTGTCTGGCAATTGAAGATACTCCAGCAGGTATAGAAGCCGCGAAGCGATCGCAAATGCAAGTTGTTGGTGTAGCAAATACTTACCCATTCCACATGCTCCAGCGCTGCTGTAACTGGACTGTTGATTATCTTAGTGATTTGGAACTAGAACGGGTGCAAAAAGTTTATTCCCAAAAACAGCCTCAACCATCGGTAACTGAATGTTAGAATAATCTATGGTGATAATGTCTTGGAGTAATAGTACTCTTGACTTAGCACCGAATAAGGGGAATTAGCTCAGTTGGTAGAGTGCTGCGATCGCACCGCAGAGGTCATCGGTTCGAATCCGTTATTCTCCATTTGTACATTAAATAATTATTGTCAGTTTTAAAGAATTAATGTCCATTTTTTCCAAGTTCAGGGGCATAAGTTACGTATTTTCGAGGCTTTCAGCAATTCAATCAGTTTTAAAGAATTATTGTCCAGAGTTGAAACCAGTTTTAAAGAATTATTGTCCAAAATCAGCCTGTAAAACTCGGCTAAATATATGTTTTCTAATTTAATTTATTACAGCAAGCCCAAGGCTCTTAAATTGCAAGAATAGCTTTAAAGCACTTTATTTGCAGTCTAGTTACAAAAATATATAACCTCTTCTTTTGCTGTTTTCACCCAAGCAGAGGCTCCATTACTATAAAATAGCTGCGTTTTACGTGCGATCGCAGCACTCCTTTCAAACCACCCTAATACGAAATTATATCGCTAAAGTGGTGTCTTCAATCATAAGAATTTTCAACCCACCACCTAACGGGAGGGCTGTGGAAACGGTTGGATCGGGATCTAACGAAAGAGTCCATTCCAACTTTCAACCCACCACCTAACGGGAGGGCTGTGGAAACCGCACCCGTGAAAACTCTTGCCAACAATGGCTTTTGAAGGCAAATTTGGCAAGCCTTCTTTAATTCCTATTTTCTACAGCCAATGAATAAAATTTTATTCATGACTAAAACAGTAATACCCAGTGTAGACAAGAGTTTTAGACATTTGGCAGAACCCCAGGGATTTTGCCCCCGCTTTGAGCTGCCAAAAATAAAAATTAGGGGGTGGTAGTTCGGTAGCCACCGTGACGGTATACCCGTACCCTTACTTTGTTGTATTTTATCTACCAAAAGTATTAATCCGGCATTGGTAAGCGTAAAATGCTAAATCTCTCGCTTGTTCTTCCAGCGTACCATAATGGGGTTGGATACCAAATTCAATACTAATTTTTAACTCAGCAGCTTTCGACTTTATGAATTCTTGGAGTCTGTTATAACTCCAATTATGTATTTGACGGTTATATTCTTTTACGTATAATTTTTGAGCATTTACATCGCCTGGAATTTTAGTCTCAGCTTTCGCTTGAATTGCACTGGCACGAATTTCCCTGATGTCTTTTAATCTAGGTAATACAATGCAACCTGCCTGATATTGCCTGGCGAGTTCTACTATTTTCTTCGCTAATAATTTATCAACGTATTCTCCTAGTTGTGATTCTCCAATATTACACGGTGAATCTTTTTTCTGAGCTTGTTCTCTCTCTTTCCGAAAATGCACTTGTTGTCGTCGTCTGCGGCTTAACAGGTGAAAAGCATTGCCTAGCAACTGTTTGACTGTATTACAGACAAGTACTTTTTTAGTATTTATATCAACTATGACAACCGTCGCTAACTCAATAGGATGAAAACTGATACCAACAATTATATTAGATTGACCTTGATAAATTAGTTTACCAGGACGATTGAATGAATTATTAAGTCGAGATAATGAAGATTTATCTTTATTCAGTTGTATTTGTTGATTGTTCTCTAACTTTTTATTTTCTTCGGCTTTACTTACTCGTTTTTGTGCCTTGTCAGTCTTTTCTTTTCTCACTTCTTCAGTACCCTCTGCTGTCCATAAACGAGCATCATAGGTACAATGCAGAGCTAATTTATGAACTTTCCACGGCTCACCTTTGCCTTCACCTTGTTGCCATAGCAACTGTGCAGAACGTAGTGTAATTAAACTTCCCGAAAGTTTTTCTTCACCTTTCTGGCTTACTTTAAAAGCTTTGTAGTCTTCTAGAAAGCGTTCAAAAAAATGACGTTGGCGTTTATTACAACAAATTTTAAAGTGATATTCACTCCAACCATTGAAGTAAACAATAATATTGCCTGTGTCATTTTTATACCAAGTTAAGTCTCCATATAAATAATCTATAGGATATGGTAACTGTGATATTTTTTTCGATAAATTAGCTATCCAATCTTCCCACTCTTGATTATTTTTAGGTACTTGATTTATTAAGTTGCCAAATGCTTCACTATATCTTTCTCCTGTTATATCTCTACCACTAGGTAATCGATTATCTTGAATTTGATTCTCTAGACGTTTTATCTCGACTATTTTCTCATTACGACGCTTTTCTAGTTTTTGAAAATCTTCCTCTAAACTACTAATTTTATTATGATTTTTTATCAGGTAAGCTACTGCACACCGCGTTAAGATATCCTGTGTTTGTTTATGAATTTCATATAAGATATTAGTTAATTTTTCTAATTTATTTTTAGCTACATTGTTTGTAGAACTAGAATTTTTCCTTTGTTCTGCATCGGTACTTTTATTATTAATGTTTTTGTTAACTCTTTTTCTAGCTGATTTTGTTGGCTTTACATCTTCATCATTAATAGTAAGTTGTTTTATAAATTCTTCTGATTGACTAAGCACTTCTTGCGCTTTAGAACGTATTGTCTCTAAATCAGAGTTACTTTCATCTATAAGTTCAACATCACTTTTAAGTATATTTTTGAGCAAATATTCTTTACCCTCTTTCTGCCTTTTTCGTTTCTGGTATAAAGTAAGCCATGAAGAATAAACCTCTTTTACAAAAGACTCTGCTGATGAGCGAAGGCGGCCTGATTGTTCTTCAAATTCAGGATTTTTTGTCAAAGCTTTACGTAATTCTACGATTTCTTTCTTAGTTATTTCTCCCTTTTCTTTATTAGCTTCAAATTCTGGTTGTTCGCTTACACTCTTTAACAATTGAAGAATAAGAGGAGTATTTTTTTGAGTCATTTCTTCCCATACTTTGCGAAGTATATCTTCACTAGCATCTAGATGACATCGTATGGTTCTATGAACTGGAACCGTGGATTTACTCTTACGATCGCTACTCATGGTGACAACATCTCCACCAAATCAATAATTTTTTGTTTGTGTAATTTAGAACTAACTACTTATTCGTCTTTGCCAGATAACGATCGCCACTTGACCCGATCGCCATCCAAAAACCTCGGCATTGCCGCATTTGTTCAATAATGTTTTCAATTTACCACAAAAACATTGCCACACATTTTTAAACATTGTTTTGTGTTGTAACAAGGTTACGGGAGTATGATGAACTGGCAACAAATCTTTGTAGTGTTGATGAGTCAGAGCGATCGCGTACAAACTTCCATATATTTCCCCAAAGATATCCACGAGGCTTTGGTGAAATGGGCTGAGGAAGAAGACCGTCCCATCAGTAATCTTGTTGTGCGGCTTGTGAGTAAGGCGGTTGAGGAGCGGGAAAAGAAGCAAAATCCGCCGCAATAATATCTAGCTGTCGCAGATAGGACAATTTGTAAATTCCTGGTATACGATATATCCTCAGCCACTACATGAGCAAAGTCCTTGTGCGTGGTATGTTATTGGTTCTTTGTACGATGTAAAAACTTCAAGGCAAAGTGTCAGACGGGCTTAAGAACGTCTGGCAAAGTTGATCAGGGGAGGTATGGGTGAAGGCTACACGAAATGGCAATTAAGAAAAGTGAACTTTATAGTTCGTTATGGAAAAGCTGTGATGAACTGCGGGGTGGCATGGATGCCTCGCAGTATAAGGATTATGTGCTGGTTTTATTGTTTGTTAAATATGTATCTGATAAATATGCGGGTGTAGCAGATGCGCTGATTGAAGTGCCTGAAGGCGGAGGCTTCCAGGATATAGTTGCCTTCAAGGGACAAAAAGATATTGGGGATGGCATCAACAAAATTATCACCAAGCTAGCTGAGGCAAATGACTTAAAGGGTGTTATTGATGTCGCAGATTTCAATGATGCCGATAAGCTGGGCAAGGGTAAGGAAATGCAAGATAGGCTTTCCAACTTGGTGGCGATTTTTGAGAACCCGGCACTGAATTTTAGTAAAAACCGCGCCGATGGTGATGATATTTTGGGCGATGCCTATGAATACCTGATGCGTAACTTTGCGACGCAATCAGGCAAAAGCAAGGGACAATTTTATACTCCGGGGGAAGTCTCCCGTGTAATCTCAAAGGTTATAAGTATTAATTTAGCCAAAAGCTCAAACGATACGATTTACGACCCCACTTGTGGCAGTGGTTCTCTGTTGTTGAAGGCGGCAGATGAGGCAGATGTGAAAGTAAGCATCTACGGTCAGGAGATGGACAACGCTACCCGCGCCTTGGCTCGGATGAACATGATCCTGCACGGACACCCTACTGCTGAGATTTGGCAGGACAATACTTTATCAAGCCCTTACTTCAAAGATGCGGATGGCAGCCTCAAAACTTTTGATTTTGCTGTGGCTAATCCTCCCTTTTCCTCGAAGGCTTGGAGCAATGGACTGAATCCAGCCGATGATGAGTTTAAACGGTTTGATAACTATGGGATTCCTCCAGCTAAAAATGGGGACTATGCTTTTTTGCTGCACATGGTTCGCTCTCTGAAAAGTAATGGCAAAGGGGCGATTATTCTGCCGCATGGGGTGCTGTTTCGCGGGAATGCGGAGGCAGAAATTCGGAAAAATCTGATTTGCAAGGGAATTATTAAGGGGATTATTGGGCTACCGCCGAACCTGTTTTTTGGGACGGGGATTCCTGCCTGCATTATTGTGTTAGACAAAGAAAATGCCGAGAATCGCCAAGGCATTTTTATGATTGATGCCAGCAAGGGGTTTGTTAAAGACGGCAATAAAAACCGTCTGCGGGAGCAGGACATTCATAAAATTGTTGATGTCTTCAACAAGCAGCTTGAAGTGGCGAAGTATTCGCGGATGGTGCCAGTTCAGGAAATTGAGGGGCATGAGTACAACCTGAATATTCCACGTTATATCGACTCTCAGGAAGAGGAAGATATACAGGATATTGAGGCGCATTTGTTGGGGGGGATACCCAAGCGAGATATTGAAGCTTTGAAGGATTACTGGCAGGTTTACCCGACGCTGCAACAGGAATTATTTGAGGCGGCCGATCGCCCAGGATACCTGATGCTCAAAATTCCAGGATCAGAAGTCAAAGCTTGTATTTTTGCCCATCCTGAATTTATCAGCTATGGGAAAGACATTCAAGCAGTTTTTGAGACGTGGCAGGGGAAACACACGCCTTTGCTCAAAGCCATCCAGCCGGGAGATAAGCCCAAGGCGATTATTTACGCGCTCTCGGAAGACTTGCTGCAAGCGTTTACGGGTAAAAGTCTGATTGATAAATACGATGTTTATCAGCACCTAATGACTTATTGGGTGGAAAGCATGAAGGACGATGTTTATATTTTGGTAGAAGATGGCTGGAAGGCAGAACTGACGGCGGTGATGAATAAGAAAGGCGCAGTAACAGATTATGTCTGCGAACTGATTCCCAAGGAGTTGATGATTAACCGCTATTTTCAAGCAGAACAGGCGGCGGTCGCTACTTTGGAAACGAAAAAGGATGAAATTGTTCGCCAGCAGGAGGAACTGCAAGAAGAACATGGCGGCGAGGAGGGTTTGCTGGAAGAAGTCACCAATGACAGTGGCAAAATCACTAAAGCGAACATCAATCTTCGCATTAAGGAAATTCAGAAAAATCCTCTTTTTGCGGATGCGGATGAGTTGAAAGTTCTAAAGTCTTATTTGAAATTGATTGAGTCAGAAGCGGAACTTAATAAAGAAATTAAAGAGGCTACCCAATCTTTACATAATCAGGTGTTAAAAAAATATCGGGAACTAACAGAGGATGAAATTAAAAACCTAGTAGTTAATGATAAGTGGATGCAGACGTTAAGACAGGCGATCGCTTCAGAGATGGATCGGATTTCGCAACGGTTGACGCTGCGAATTCAGGAGTTGGCAGAACGGTATGATACGCCTTTACCACAGTTGACGAGTAAGGTTGAGGAGTTGACGGCTAAGGTTGAAGGGCATTTGCAGAGAATGGGGTTGGTATGGTGATGGAGGCGAATACACCAAAAAACTGTCAACAGACTGCTATCAGGCTAATTCCTGAAGATTGGGAGGTGAAGAATCTAGCAGAAATTATCATTGCTGGGCCGAAGAATGGTTATTCAGGTCGATCTGGGAGAGACGCACGAGGTACGCTAACTCTGCGACTTACTGCTACATCATCTGGCTATTTGATCCTTAATGATGAAACAGTGAAACGATTGGATGAAATTATTAATCCAAGCTCGGAACTTTTCTTGCAGCCAGGTGATATTCTCATCCAACGCTCGAACACTTATGAACTTGTTGGAACCACAGCAATCTTTAATGGATCACCTAGAACTTATATTTACCCAGATTTGATGATGCGGTTGAGATTTGAAGATCAATCAACTGCTCACTGGTTCTGGAGATATGCCAATAGCTTCAGTGGTAGACGGTTCTTTCTAAGTGTTGCCGCAGGTTCTACCGGAAGTATGCCAAAAATTAGCGGTGCAAAACTGCGTGGGATGACAATTCCTTTCCCCCCCCTCCCTGAACAAAAAGCGATCACCCAATCCCTCAGTGATGTCGATGCCCAGATTACAGCATTGGATCAACTCATTACCAAAAAGCGCAACATTAAGCAGAGTAAAATGCAGCAACTACTTACGGGTAAAAAACGTTTACCTGGTTTTAGTGGTGAGTGGGCAGTTAATACTTTTGACAAAGTAATGACTGGTTTTTCAAGCGGTTCAACTCCATCTAGAAGAATGCCCCATTTTTATAAAGGTGATATCAAATGGATCACAAGTGGAGAATTGAACTATCAAGTTATTAACGATACTTACGAAAAAATTACTGAAGAAGCTGTAATTAAGACAAATTTAACTATACACGAACCTGGAACTTTTTTTATTGCAATTACAGGGCTTGAAGCAGTAGGTACAAGAGGCAGTTGTGGAATTAATGGAATAAGTGCAACAACTAATCAATCTTGTATGGCTTTATATCCTAAAAAAGAACAATTAACAATTCATTATCTTTTTTATTACTATGTTAATTTTGGGGAAAATCTTGCATTGAAATTTTGCCAAGGAACAAAGCAGCAAAGTTACAATGCACAAATCGTTAAAAAACTACCAATATATCTCCCTCCTACAATTGAAGAACAAAAAGCCATTGCCCAAGTCCTCAGCGACATGGATGCAGAGATTGAAGCTTTAGAACAAAAACGCGATAAATACAAATCCATCAAACAGGGCATGATGCAAGAACTTCTCACCGGAAAAACGAGACTAATGAGCAGTTCTTAATCAAAGTTAGGGTTTTCAACCGCTAATCTCTAAAATAGAAGCAAGAACAAGAGCTAAATCAGATTATGGAACACATTGCTATTAGCGAACTACCTGAAACCCTGCAACAAATATTTGCAGAAATACAACGCACCAAAACACCCTTAACCGTCACCCATGACGGGGAACCCTTAGTCATTATCTATCCCGCCACTCCTCAACCCCAACGCCCAGCATTTGGAGCAATGAAGGGTAGCGGTGAAATATTGGGAGACGTAATTGCTCCAGTAATCCCTGCTACCACATGGGAAGTACTCCAGTGAAGCTGTTACTTGATACCCACATCTGGCTTTGGTATTTGCTTGGTAACGAACGCCTATCTCCTGGGCTTCAAACCACTATTGCAGCAGCAACAACCGAACTTTGGCTCAGTCCAATTAGTATCTGGGAAACGCTACTTTTAGCAGAAAAAGGACGAATATCTTTACAGCCTAATCCAGTTGCATGGGTCGATTTAGCCTTAAATACCCTAGAAATTCGTGAAGCTCCACTTAACCGCCACATCGCTATTTTAAGCCGTCAGATTCAGCTACCACATCAAGACCCAAGCGATCGCTTTATTGCAGCTACCGCAGTCTACCACCAGTTGACCTTAGCCACAGTCGATACCAATCTCACAGGTACTTGGTTACAAACATTAAGCTAGACATAAAATTCACGGCTGACACAAATAAAGATGACATAGTTTGATAAACAGTGTCATATTTAAATCTGAGTAAATCCGTGATTTTAACAGTAATGGGGTTGCTATGAGCAAGGTCGGACAACGCGAACGCCAAACCCAAAACCGCATTGTGCAACTATTCGAGCAACAATTAAAATATCGCTATCTGGGTGATTGGCACGACCGACCTAACAACAGCAACATCGAAACGGAAATCCTCACCGCCTTCCTCCGCGACAAACAAGGCTACAGCAACAGCCTCATCACCAAAACCTTGTATGAACTCAACAAAGTCGCAGGCGACCAAAGCAAAAGCCTTTATGACATCAACAAACAGGTTTATAGCCTCCTGCGCTATGGGGTTAATGTCAAAGAAGAAGTTGGCGAGAACACCCAAACCGTTTGGCTGATCAGCTGGGAAAAACCTCTAGAAAATGATTTTGCGATCGCCGAAGAAGTCACTGTCAAAGGCGAAAACACCAAACGCCCAGATATCGTACTTTATGTTAATGGTATTGCGATCGGTGTACTCGAACTCAAACGCAGCACCATTTCCGTCTCTGAAGGCATCCGCCAAAATCTCGATAACCAAAAATCTGTATTTATTAAATCCTTCTTCACCACCATGCAGTTTGTCATGGCAGGTAATGACACCGAGGGACTCCGCTACGCCACAATTGAAACCCCAGAAAAATACTTCCTCACTTGGAAAGAAGATACTAACAGCGACATCACCGACCCTTTAGATAAACACCTGCGGCAATTCTGCGCCAAAGAACGCTTTCTAGAGTTAATTGACAACTTTATCGTCTTTGACCGGGGTATTAAAAAAGTTTGCCGCCATAACCAGTATTTTGGAGTTAATGCTGCCCAATCTTACCTCCGTCGCCGAGAGGGGGGTATTATCTGGCATACTCAAGGCAGTGGTAAAAGCCTGACAATGGTTTGGCTAACTAAATGGATTCGGGAAAACATTACTGATGCTCGTGTTCTGATAATTACTGATCGAGATGAACTAGACAAGCAAATTGAGAGTGTCTTTAAAGGAGTCAACGAAGCGATTTACCGCACTACAAGCGGGAAAGACCTAATTAACAAACTCAACAGCACCACCACCTGGTTACTCTGCTCCCTAATCCACAAATTTGGCAAGAAAGACAAGGCAGACGACGCAGACTATAACAGCTACATCGAAGAACTCAAGCGCAGCCTGCCCAGCGACTTTAGCGCCAAAGGCGATATCTATGTATTTGTGGATGAATGTCATCGCACCCAATCAGGCACGCTGCACGACGCGATGAAAGAAATCCTACCCAATGCTGTATTCATAGGCTTTACTGGCACACCCCTACTCAAAAAAGACAAGCACAACAGCATCAACGTTTTTGGTGATTACATTCACACCTACACATTCAAAAAAGCTGTAGCCGACCAGGTTATCCTTGATTTGCGCTACGAAGCTCGCAATGTTGACCAAAACATTACCTCACAAACCAAAATTGACCAGTGGTTTGAAGCCAAAACTAGAGGCTTAACAGAACACGCCAAAACCCAACTCAAGAAACGCTGGGGAAATTTGCAAAAAGTTCTCAGTTCAAAATCCCGACTAGAAAAAATTGTCAGCGATATTCTGCTAGATTTTGAAACTAAAGACCGCTTGCAAAGTGGTCATGGTAACGCTATGCTCATCTCCGGTAGCATTTACCAAGCTTGTAAATATTACGAGTTATTCCAAAGCGCTGGTTTTACCAAATGTGCCATTGTCACATCCTACAAACCTTCCCCGAATGATATCAAAGGCGAAAGTACGGGAGAAGAGGAACTGACGGAAAAATTACGGCAGTACGAAATTTATCAAAAAATGCTCAACGGCAAAGCGGCAGAAGTATTTGAAGACGAAGTTAAAAATAAATTTGTCGAAGAACCAGCCCAAATGAAGCTGCTGATTGTAGTCGATAAGTTGCTGACGGGATTCGATGCACCTTCTGCCACTTATCTCTACATCGACAAAACCATGCGCGACCACGGACTATTTCAAGCCATTTGTCGCGTCAACCGTTTGGATGGTGAAGATAAAGAATATGGCTACATCATCGACTATAAAGACCTATTTAAAAGCCTGGAGAAATCAATTAACGATTACACCAGCGAAGCATTTGAAGACTACGAAGCAGACGACATTGATGGATTATTGAGTGACAGAATCGCAAAAGGCAGAGAACGCCTAGAAAATTCCAGAGAAAGCATCAAAGCCTTGTGCGAACCTGTGGAGCGACCCTACGATACCCATGCCTATATTCGCTATTTCTGCGGTGCCGATACTGAAAACTCAGACCTTATAAAAGAAAATCAACAACAGCGCATTGCCCTTTATAAGTACACATCAGCTTTGATCCGAGCCTATGCTAATCTATCCAATGATATGGCAGAAGCCGGATACACCACAGCAGAAACTGAAGTTATTAAACAAGAAGTTAAGCATTACGAACAGGTACGCGCAGAAGTAAAGCTAGCCAGTGGTGATTATATTGATTTGAAAGCCTACGAACCCGCCATGCGTCACTTGATTGATACCTACATCGGCGCAGAAGAAAGCGAAATTATTTCAGCCTTCGACGATATGACGCTAATTCAGTTGATTGTCGAACGCGGTGCAAATGCAGTTGACGCATTACCCAAAGGCATCAAGCAAAACCAAGAAGCCGTCGCGGAAACCATCGAAAACAACTTACGCAAAGTCATTATCGATCAACAGCCAACCAACCCGAAATATTTTGAAAAAATGTCCACATTGCTGGATGAGTTAATCCAAGCGCGAAAAGCAGCCAGTCAAAACTATAAAGCCTACTTGCAGCGAATTGTTGAGTTAAGTAAACAAGTTGCTCAACCGAGTAGATCATCACAGTATCCTCAATCATTGAACTCTGCTGCTAAAAGGGCTTTATACGACAACCTCAATCAAGACGAAGCCTTATCTCTAGCGATAGATGACGCAATTCGCAAAACCAAAAAAGATGGGTGGCGTGGAAACATAATGAAAGAGCGCGAAGTAAAAAATGCCATTAAAAAACTTCTAACTTCCCCTGAAGATTGCGATCGCATTTTTGAAATAGTCAAGAGCCAAAGCGAGTATTAGGATGCACCAAATAACTGTCGGTGAACTCGTCATAGACGTTGCCAGAAAAGACATTAAAAACTTGCACTTGGCAGTGTACCCCCCCGATGGTCGAGTACGTATCGCCACACCCTTAAACATTGATGACGAAGCTGTGCGTTTATTCGCTATCTCCAAACTTGCCTGGATTAAAAAGCATCAAGCTAACTTTGAAGCACAAGAACGCCAGTCACCAAGAGAATTTGTGTCTGGTGAAAGCCATTACTTTTAAGGAAAACGCTATTTATTAAATGTCATTTATAGCTTGGGTAATCCCAAAGTAGAAGTTAGAAATAATACTTATATCGACCTTTATGTTAGAGAAGGAAGTAATGAAGCGCAACGCCAACAAGTCATAATGTCCTGGTATCGACAGCAGTTAAAACAGGAAATTTCCCCATTAATCGAAAAGTGGCAAAAGAACATGGGAGTTAAGGTTGAGGACTGGGGCGTAAAGCTGATGAAAACCAAATGGGGTACTTGCAATATCCAAGCAAAACGTATCTGGCTTAACCTCGAACTAGCCAAAAAAGACAAGCACTGCCTAGAGTATGTGGTAGTTCATGAAATGGTGCATCTGTTAGAACGACATCATGGCGATCGCTTTGTGGCTTTGATGAATAAATTTATGCCAAATTGGAAATTTTACAAGGATGAATTGAATCGTTCCCCCCTTGGAAGTTATTGAGTTCGATTGCTTCCAAAAGTATGAAGTATTATAAACATCAAGCTAGCCTACTCCAGTTACGACGAAGAATTACGCCACGATAGTCTTCGATATAACTCAAGGCTGCTCGATTGGTATCAATTACTTGTTCAAAATCTCTTGCTTTATCACGAATGCTAACTGACTGTAGCTTTTGAAGGATTTGCTCGGCAGAATCTAATAGGTTTCTCTGATATTCAACTGATTCATCAAATGAGCTTCGGCTGGATGCAAGAGCTTGTGTTCTCAAAGCCTGCAAGTAATGACGAAATGATTCTGATTCCCTAAAGCCAGTGGAGCTAGGCTGAGAACCACTGAAGAGAATTTTTGCCTCATTATTTTCTAATGCTGGGATTGGCTTCAAGTTCATTAACATCCCTCGCTGTGCTGCCAAATCCAGAGAAGGAAGCTTAAACTCTGATAGAGCTTGTGGACAATAATACCAAGTAGTTCGTCTTGATTCGTCGTCAGACTCTTGAGCGTGAAACTTGCTGGTTGTGAACGAGCGCACATTTAACCATGTTCCTGAAGCAATTGCATTTGCACAAGTACAAGCTGCAATTAGCATTTGATGACTACAATAGCCTAAAATCACTTTTTTCTCGCTCAATCTTAATCCGGCTATAAGGTCAAGTACATTTGCCAACCATGCCGGATCATTAACTAAATATTGGCCTGTAGGGGGTTCACAAATTAGATAAATAGTATTAACCGACCAATTCTTCACAGACTCAATTAAGTCATGAATTTGGTCAGGATTTTTAATCACATCAACACTTAAGGCAACTGTTGCAATTAAATCAAATTGATTATCTTGTAGTGACTGAGCAGATTCGATTGTAGCGCGTTGATACTCCAACCAATCAATATTAACGGTACGAGTATACAATCCTGGCAAAATGAAAGCATCACAACTTAGTTGACGATTTAGTTCCAACAATCTCATCAATTGTTGGTTGAGACCTGTTCCTGACCAGAAAGATATAGTACTATATTCTTTATCCCAATAATTATGAGATTGTAATCGTAGGTGAGTAGCGCGTGGTAAGTAGACTTGAGGATCTAGTAGCACCTGCCCCTTCAATTTTTTTATTTTGCCAGCAAAATTTATTAGCTGTTCAGGCTCTAAGTCGCGAGGGCTAAGGATAACAGTTCCACCTTCCCATCCCTTGAGCAAGTTTTCACAGTGACCCATCATTCCCCAGCCCAACTGAAGATAAAAATCCATTTAGCTAACTCCCTCTTCTGTGCATATCTCTTCAATCCAAGTAAGAGCTTCTGTAATAGTAGATAGGCGGTGGTCTGGTCGTTGTCGAGTCATCGCCCAGATCAATTGTGAAAATTGCCCTCTTTTATCTACTGGCTTAGAAATTGTAGGAAAAGAGGTAGTTTCAACTCGATGCAAAACTTCTATTAAATTAGACGCATTTTCAATAAAGGGATTAATGCCTTCTAAGCACTCATATAGAGTCACTCCGAGAGCAAATAAATCTGTACGAGCATCTATTTCACATTTTCGGTTTCTAAACTGTTCTGGTGGAGCATAGCCGGGTGTAAAAGCACCATAGGGGTCAGATGTTGCAGTCAGAGAAACTAAATCTAAGTGTCTAACAAGACCAAAATCTAAGAGCCACGCATCACTATTATTATCAATAATTATGTTCTCCGGCTTTACGTCTCGATGCACAATGCGAGTTTTTTCAGCATCAGCAAGCGCCTCAAGAATTTGTTTCCCTAAGCGTAATATTTGCTGAGGAGTAAGGGTTCCTTTTGCTTGCAGAATTTGACGGAGGTTGTTGCCTATAACCATCTCTTCCCGAACCCAAAGGAAATCACCAATTGGGCTGTGTCGTGTGCCGAGGTCAAAAACTTTTGGCACCCTAGAGGAACCAATATCTTGCACGGCTTGTATTTCGCGGATAACCCTATCAATATCGGTTTGCGGACGGTAAATCTTGAGTACCACTGTTCTATCAGTAATGTGTACACCAGAAAAAACTTCCTTTTGCCCACCTTGATTTAATGGAGCAAGTGAAGAAATTTCAGGAAACTGGGTTTGCAGCCATGCTATGTCAATTGCCATTTTTAATAATTGAATCCAACACTAACGACTAATTTGCTATCACGAAAGTAAATTTATACAAAAATTTAATTTTAGCGATCCTAACAAATACACATTATATGAAAAATGGGCTGAATAATGTTCAGCCCATTTTTTATACTTTCTTAATATTTTTAACTAAATTTAATCTTTCAATGCTTATATTCAAACAATGTGTGCCAAACCCACTCATTAAATAACCAGGAAACATAGGATTTAGGCAGTTTTCCTACTGTAGGTAAAAGCTTAGACTCTACCAGTGAACAGTGAGTAGTTATAATTCCTACGCCAAAACTTTTCGCTTCTTGAATAAGTTCACTATTACTAGGTAGCTTTGGTAGCAATAAGTACGACTCTGAAGCAAACCACGTATTCTGAATAGCTTGATGAAGTCCTTCCTGCCAATTTTTTACTTTTGCCTCAATCGCAATTAGGCGTTTAATCGCAAAGATTTCTTCTAATGGTTTAGCTTGCAACTTTCCTGATTGGTAATGAACAAGTTCTGCACTAAGTAAACGTCGTACTGATTTGTAAAAATCGCCAGGGAATATATTTTCTAGTGTTGAATTATCTACATCCTTTTCAGAAAAAATATAATGCAAAATCCGCAAATCTAATTTATTAATTTTTAATCTTTTGATTGACCAATTTCTAGCAACTTCTGGCTCAAAGTAAACAATAACAATATCCGGAAACCCTGAATCAAGTTGAGGCTCTAAAAGAATAACTTTTTTCTCTCCTGTTTTGATATGAGATATTAATTGCGAACGTACATATTCTTGTACCATTTCATATTCAGTACCTTTGATTGGTTTTCTAAGTGATAAACTAACTGTTCCTAAAGAAGTAAAATTCCGAACATTTTTTGATTCAATTAGATATGCTTCTGAATTAGATAACATTTTATAGTGATTACAATCTGTTAATCAAATTGGATAAACACATTATAGCATTTTGGAGTTATAAAAATATAAAAATAGTTTCTTGTTTATAAATTTTTAGTATGTTTTAATCTTAAAATATTAATTTAAACCGTAGTGTAAATTTGTTTGACATATACTTGTTTTCCTTTAACTCTATTTATTCTAAGAAGTTATTATTTGATTTAAAATAAAACTTATCAAGTTTTTTTGATTTACCAAAACTTATCATTACTAGGTTTAAGTTTCACTGAATCAGTACTTTATTAGCTCGGATTCCTGAAACACTAATAAGTAAGCATTTACCTGAGTTTATAAATTAGATTTAAGGGCTACATCTTTTTATATAAGGAAAGTGACAGAAGAAGGATAATAACAAGCTCTGAAATGCCTAAGCAAAGCCATAAACCTTACCTAGCAGTGTTAATTAGTAGACTTTCTGCCGCTCTTTCATACTTCTAAAAGGAGCATGGCATTTGTTACATTCTCCCTGTTCCCATAACGCTGGGATAGCAAAACGCTCTTTGCAAAAAGGACATTCTGAAAGGAGACGTAACTTGTGGCGGTCGCACCCCATTGTTGATTGAAACTGCCACTCTAGGCGGTGATATGATTTCTCAGCATAACAAGCCGCACATAAACGAATTGGCTCTAGCTTTATTTTTTCGCCTTTTTGCGGCAGCATTTGAACTATCTTGTCTGTGTCCAAACCTATCAGTTTTGCGATCGCCTCTAATTCCTTTTGACTGGGAACCGGATTCAATCGAAATTTCTCCCACCTTGCTAATACTGGGCCAATTCCTGCGGCTTTACTTAAACTCCCAGGAGACGAGACGCAAACTGCTTCGTGTCGCCTAAATCGTCCAAAATAGTGACTAATACTCTCCCCTTCGTTGGGTTCTACATACCAAGGCGGACATTGAACCGCTTCTGGCTCCATAACTTACATCTCAATACCTAAACAGCTTGAACTCAAAGCAAATATGCCACTTTAGCCTTTCCTCGTAAATATAACTTTTGCTTTCTTGCGTCTAGCAAACCTTTTAGTCAAATCATGTTGATTCAGTTCAAAATGCGGCTCATTTATTTTCAGTAGCGCAACATTGCGAAGGAAATCATATAGAGGTTCAAATATCCAGATTTTAGTCACAAATTTAACACTTCGGTACATAAACTTGCTTAAATAACTGTAATCCTTCATGGCGGGAATTAAAAGTTTGACTTTGCGATGCGATCGCACTGTTTGGGCAATAAATTTTTATTCACTGCAACACAAAATTGCAAGTTTTAAGTTCTTGCCAATGAGAATTGCTAGGAGACTGTAAAAACTAAGCCACTTCTGGTGCGTTAGCGCACTCTCTCGTAGAGAAGCTTCTCCAAAGGAGACTCGCTTTCATCTTAAATCCTCATAGTTTGTAAACTGTAGTAGCTCAAGAATTCACGTTTTGTTTACTGCTGTAGCTATTATATGAGCAATAAGGGTGATAAAGAAACAAAAATGTATATTTATGTTGCAGATGTTGTATCTGTAGCCTGGAATAAAGATAGAGGAGAAGTTTTAAAGCGATTACGTGGTAAAAAATCCCGTCAGAAGCTAGCTGATGAAATCACTGCCAGAGGCGGAGAATGCTCCCATCAAAACCTGAAAAAACTAGAATATGGTGAGTCTGAAAGTGTCTCACTGAAAGTATTAGAATCTATTTGCACAGCATTGAATATCTCTATAAGTGATTTTATTAGCACTATTGAAGTTACGATATAAAGTTTTGAATAGCTCTCTTAATTTTAGCTACTAAAGTATCTAATATAAAATCTGAAATCAAAAAGGCGATCGCAGTCTCTTGCCGGAGGGCGATCGCCTTTTGTTAAACCCCATCAATGAGGTTACTCAGATGATTGTACAAGAAGAGTTTGATAACCAAGCTTCTGCTAAATCAGAGCTTGAGGAATATGTTGACCACTTAGCTGACGCAGCAGCACCAGAAATTGAAATTGATTCAGTGCCAGATGATTTGGGAGAACTGTATCGAGTGTGGAACGGTTCGCAACTTCTCGGCACTTTTTACCAAAACTTGGAGGGTAAATGGGTAACGCAACCTTGTAATAGGGATGAAAGACCCTGCTGTAACACACCCTTTGAAGCGCAGCTGATCATAGTAGCTGTCAATGGCTTGCTGGTAGCAGATGTAGCTTAGTAGTAAACCTTTCTCTTATCACCCAAAGACGTGGTTAAATTCACGTCTTTTTTTGTAACTTCTTTTTGATATTCACCTTTTTACATAAAACGGGAATGGCTAACTCTTCTTTGCCAGCGAGACATTTTGATAATAAACGCAGCCTCTAGCGATGTCTACGATGGTCACTGAGCTTGCCGTACCACTTCGTGGAAGCAAGCTACGCGCAGCGTCTCTTAGAGAAGTGCGGGCTGTCTAACCACCCCACAAAATAGCTGTAAAGCTAGCCATTTAAAAATGTTAGCCTTTTCTTTTAAATTTAACTTTTGGTTCCTTGCGTCTACCAAATTTTCTAGTCAGATTAGCTTGGCTCAATTCAAAGGATGGCTCATCTAGTTTCAAGATTGCAATTTTACGAAGTAAATCATACAAAGGCTCAATCAGCCCTCCAGATTTTAGTTTCAAATAAGAAATTACACTATCCATTCGTGCGAGATTTAATCGACCATCTTCAGGAATGAATTTTTGCTCCCAATCATCCACAACTTCAATAATATCTTCTTCAGTTAAGTTGGGAAACTCGTATGGCTCTAGAAATGAGTCATGAACGCGCACGTATGGAAGACTTTTTCGTTCGAGAATATTATCGCTTAAATAGTAAGTCCCAACCAAGATAATAGCTATTCGCCGTTTCGTAAAAATATCAATTAGTTCGTTAAATCCTTCCAAAGTTAAGTAGTCAGCATTACCAACTATGAGTATTTTGACACCATAACTTTTAAGAGTTCCCCATGCCCGCGATCGTAAATCTCGCAGCGCTCCAACGTTAGTAAGCGGATGACCGACTTCTTCTAGAATAGAGTAATACAAATCTGTTGGGCCACCATGCTGATCAATTTCGGCATAAATAACAGTCGCCGGAATTTCTAACAATGTCCCTCGCCGTTTTACATATTGCATCCTATAGAGTTGGCAAGCTTTTAGCAAACCAGAACCTGTAGCAGATATGACGTAACCACAGAGTTTTGCATCACGCTGGTCATCAAGCCAGTCAAATAATTCTGTATCGCGGTCTAATGGTAAGTAAGTGTCAGCTTTACCAATTCGCTCAACCTCAGCCTGTATTTCTGGTGAGCGGCGCAGTTCCTCAGCAGACTGTAAACTAGCATCAAACTGCTTCTGAAGTTTTGGTTCTACATGGGCTAAGTTAGTCTCTGACATTTTACTTACCAGTTATCTTTCACAAATTGGTTCCAATTTTGTACCCCTACTCTCGGTCGTCTAGCCTTGACAGTGCGATTGGTTTCAGATTTACCCTGTTTGTCTATAGAATTTACAGGTTTTTGTGAGGCAATATCAGGTGAAGATGTAAAATTTTCTTGTGATATAGTTGTTTCCTCCAGTATTGCATTTTCAGGAAACATTTCAACAATTTTCGATTTATTAGACTTTTGTTCCTGTTTTACTTGAGCTTTTCTTTGCCGTTTTCTACGACTTTTACGTTCTTGTTCCACGTCCTCAAATATATTTAGTCGTTCATTCAAAATTGAAGAATTATCAACTTCCTTAGCTTCCACCCGCAGCTTCTTCTTAATCCAATTTAATTCCCCAAGAGAAAGCCGCTCTTTTTCTAAATCCCTAGCTTTTACAATACCAATAAACTCTCCTGGTTGACCGTCAAGAGAACGGGTATAAGCAAGCAGAGTTACAATATTGCGCTGGTCATATCTTAAGGAAATTTTCTGACCTTCATACCTTACTAAAGAATCTCCCTGATACACCAAACCTCCAAAGTTGGCAGAACCATATTTCTCGACATTTCGATGCGCAACTTTCATTAAGCAGATATCTAGTTCACGCTCATCGAGAACTTCTGGCTCACTCAAGAGCATTGATTTCCAGCGTTTAATACGTTTTTGGTTTTTTACCTTTGGATAATCATGCTGATTGTAGTGGTCTACAAAATATCTAACTAATATTCTTTCTAGCTTATCAAGTGTTAAACATGCAGTTCTCTCTGCTTCTTTAGGGCGTTCCTCAATACTCGATCCGGTATATCCTCCGTATAAAGACAAAACTTCCTTATTAATTTTGTCAAATATAGTCTCAATTAAACCGCCTGCCGATGGAAAAGCACGTAGCCGACGTTGGAAACCTAACTGTAGCGAAATTTGCTTCAAATGTGCAGACTTAAATTCCTTGGCGCGGTCTGTAACTAAATATTCTGGAACACCGAGAATATCCCATTTTTCTTGCAATTTGTACTCTGGTTCGTAATGCTTTGGCAAGATTGAATGACGAAAGGCAAGTGCAACTTCATGTGATCCAGCAGACTCATATCCCAAATAAAACCCAACCACACAACCAGAATAGCTATCCATCACTAATGTTATGTAAGGGCGACCAATAATCTCTTTGTCTTCATCATCAATCAACAAAATATCTAATTTGGTATGGTCAACCTGCCAAATCTGGTTGCTATGGGTAATTTCTAAAATTCCTTGAGTTGTCTGAATAATTTGTCCTTCGGTTGGTGAACCGGGATGGCGAAATCTTCTGCTTTCTTGGTCAATATTAAAGTTTATAACTTTATAGACGGTGACATGAGAGGGACACTTTCTCTCTATTAAATCCTTTAATACCTCTGGGTATTGTTTGAATTTTTCAGCATACTTTTTAGAGCGTAGTTCTTCTCCCTTAGATGCCAAAGCTATCAAGTATCCGTGAATTTGATTATGATTTACCCGCGAACCCTCTTTTTGACCCCATTTATGAATTTCAACTATAAATTGAAACCATTGTTTGCTAATACGAAACTGTCCTTTATCCTGACGACCGACTGCAAGGGTAGCAACTCCGTCTTTTTGAACTCTCTCAACCATTCGTTTTATAGTTCGGATGCTTTTACCAAGTGTTTTAGCTGCCTCTGCGATCGCATCCCTGCGAGCATTCTTATCAGGTGCTTGTACAATGGCATCAATTACATCAGCCTTTTGCTGAAACTCTGGTGAATCATCATTAAACAGTAGATAAGGCTTTCCCTCTACCTGCTCCGTAGCAACAACTTCCTCATGATCGGAGAGATTAGCGCCTTGACTCAAAGAACGCGTAGACATACACTTGACCTGTCTTTCAAAAAAAAATGACATCATTTACTTTAAAAGTATATTAGAAAAATGACATCATTTACTTTAAAAGTGGTGAGAGAATAATCAAAGAGAAAATATGGTTCAAATACTTTTGCAGCAAGGCTTTTGGCTTATTAGGGAGCTATCCTAAAAATGGACACTAATTCTTTAAAATGGACAATAATAATTTAATGGACACAAGTTGAACAACTAGAACGCTAAACTCAAAACAACTGATACCATTTCTTTATAAGGCTGCGCTAAACCTTTGAAAATAATTGCCTACTCTTACACCGATCCGCTATTAGAAGCTTCTCCCGATCGAGCCGATTGGGGATGGGAGGTGGATCGGGTTTATGAAGATTTGGGCAAGGCAGACTCTTCTTTGCGATCGCAATTACAACAATTATTTACTGATTGCCAAACTGAACCAGCAGATTATCTCCTGATTCGTCGGTTGGAAGAATTGGGAGATACTGTAGAGGAAATTAGCGATCGCCTCAATCAACTCGAAGTCATGGGAATCGCAGTAATCGCCACTGAACAACCCTACACTTCCGAAAATTACCCTCTGGGCGCTGACTTGCTGAATTTGCTACACGCAATCCAACGTCAGCAACGTAGCCGCCGCATCCGCCAAGGACACGCCCGTAATCGTCTTGAGGTTGCACCGCCACCAGGCAAAGTTCCCTACGGCTATCGCAGAGGTAAGGGAAAATATACCATTGACCGCAGTACTTCACCAGTGGTAAAAGATTTTTTTGAACACTTTTTACTTTATGGTTCCCTGCGGGGTTCAGTGCGTTACTTGGCGAAAAAATATGGCAAGAAAATCTCTGTCACTACAGGAAGACGCTGGCTGACTAATCCAGTTTATCGCGGCAATACAGCTTACCAAAATGGTGAAATTATCTCCAATACCCATATTCCAATAATTTCTAAGGAAGAAGCAGCCCAAGTTGACCGACTTTTGCGCCGTAACAGCCGTTTACCATCCCGAACTGCTAGCGCACCGCGTTCTCTGGCTGGGTTGGTTGTCTGTGCTGAGTGTCAGTCGCATCTGACAGTTACTCGTGTTACCCAACGCAACCAAGATCAAGAGTATCTTTATTTACGTTCTCCTAGCTGTCCCCAAAGCCCCAAGTGTAAGGCTATTCCCTACCAAGAGGTGTTGGAACATACCATTGAAACCGTTTGTCGTAATTTACCTCTGGCGGTAGCAGGAATGAATTTTCCTCAGTTGGATGCATTCAAAAATAGCTTAGGACAAGCGATCGCTCGTCAGCAAGAAATACTTGCTCAGTTACCCGCTTTAATTGAAACTGGAATTTTAGATGCCGAAACAGCAAAGTTAAGGGCTTACAAACTTCGCACAGAAATTTCTGCACTCGAAGCAAAGTTGGCAATTCTCCCTCCAGTTAACTTGCGTTCTGTTGCTCAAGCTGTTTCCATACCACAATTTTGGTTAGATTTATCGGAAACAGAACGAAGATTTTACTTTCGAGAATTTATTAGACAAATTGAGATTGTTTGTCAGAATAAAGAATTAAAACTCCAAGTTATTTTTATTTTTTGATTTACAGCACTTTGCAACTAAATGAGGTACAGAACCAAGGATTCGCAAATCAAATTATTCTTCTCCCTCTTGCCTCCTGCCTTCTGCCTCCTGCCTCAAAACCAGTGAATTTGTACCTCATGCAAAAGAAAACTGCTGTAA
>NZ_JAVRBQ020000179.1:0-32739 GCF_034531215.2 Nostoc sp. ChiSLP03a | reverse complement strand
AATCTAATTCAGTATTTGTATTTTTGAGTTAATTGAGGTGGCGGTTGCGCGACGTGCAACCGCCACTTCGTCCTGAACGAGCGCACGACTATTCAAGTGCAAAGTACCCACAGCTTGATAACCCGCAACTTGGGTTATTAGAACTCTCAAGGAACAAACAGGGGCTTATGCTTTTGAAATACATTGTGATGAACCTGCTGGTAGATCAGGTGTAATTCCAGGTGGTAAATATGACCTTAGTGGTAAGTCTCTATCTGTAATAGACGTTGCCTTAGCTAATGAATTTGGTTCATATTCTTTTACCCATAGACAAGCTTTAAGCGCACCTAGTAGAGGAATAACTCTATTAGAAATAACTAACCTTGAGGCTGGCTTAACTTCCATAACTCAAGCTGCTGTTACCTCTGGTAATTACCAAACTTTAAATGATACTTTACTACCCATTGCTCTGAAGATAATTAAAGCCCTTGATAGCGCCACCTCTGGAGTAACACCCGCTAATAATGTTGCATCCTCAGTAGCTGCTTCTCAGTCACCTACTACTCAAGTTACCCCAATTGCTAAGACCCTAGCAGGTGCCCAAATTACAGTTGAGATGGGTTATGGGGGTAAAGCGATCGCAGCTTATAGCTTCATTCATACTGGACTTAAGTTTTCTCTATTTGAACCTGATGCCCTTGAGTTTACTGGAACTGCCGCTACTGTTGTTTTAATTCAAATAGTTAGGAATACTGTTTACACCAATTTGACTTTTAAAAAGATAGCTCAAAAGATTACTTCCAATTATGGAATGAAACTTGAGATGCCTGAAGATGGCCCTCTGTATACTAGGTTCCCTCAAAGAGGAATCACAGATTATGAGGCACTATTAATTGAAGCTAGAAGAATTGGTTATAGAGTTCACTGTGTTGGCCCAACATTATATATAGGGCCGCGTAAGGGTTTAAAAGCTGACCAGAATGTTTTTGTATGTGAGTATGGCACAAACATGGGTGGCACATTTACTGTCTCCCACCAAGCTCAAACTTCCAGTTCAGGAGGCGCAAGGTCATCTAAACCAGGTGAGACTACTTCAGTTGGTGAGCGTAAGTTTGAAGTTGACCCTGACACTGGAGCTATAGTTCAGAAGAAAAAGGAAAATGTTGTTGGCACAGGTGGAGATAGCTTACCATCCACAACAGGAGCTATAAGCCCTATCCCTGCCCCTACAACTACAGGGGCTACCGATACTGCTGATAGTCAGAGAGTAAGTGATGAAAACAGAATTAAAGGTATCATAGCCCAAACTGAATTCCCTACTACTCCTGAAGTTTTAACACTTGACCCTGACACCCTATTTCAAACTAAAGGTGTTAGTAAGTTCCTTGATAGAATGTGGGTAATTGATACTATTACCCATACATACTCTGGAGGAAGTTTTGTTAGTAGAGCTACATGCTATTCTCCTCTGAAAAACAAGTCTGCTAGTAGCGATATTCCTTCAGTTAAGTCAATAGAAAATCCAGTTATTAGTAATGGTGCAAATTCAGGGTCTAACAATTATATTATTCCTGCACATGGCACCTTTACTTCCCCATATGGTATGAGAACTCTTAATGGGGTTACTAAACTTCATAAAGGGATTGATATTGCTAATAGTGCTGGAACTCCAATTCAAGCTGCTGCTGATGGGACTATATCTTCTGCGGGAAATGCAAACGATGGTTATGGCAACAAAGTAATCATTGACCATGCAAATAATGAACAAACTGTTTATGCTCATACTAGTAAGATTCTAGTCAGTAATGGTCAGCAAGTTAAACAAGGTCAAGTAATTGCATTAATGGGAAATACGGGTCATTCCTTTGGGAACCATTTGCATTTTGAAATTAGGGTAACAGGTACCCCAATTGATCCAGGCTTAAGAGTAAAACTACCCAAAAAAGGAGATCCAATCTAATTATGAATAATATATTTGAAATACTAAATCAAAGTAGGTTAGCAAACCAAATTGCTCTTGATCAACAAGGTAGGATACCTTACCCAACTTTGGCGGCTGTAACCACAAATATTGACCCACTAAATAAAAGACGAATTAAAGTATCATTACCCTCCTCACCTTCTTTAGAGAGTGATTGGATTAGAAGACTAGACATTGCCCCTGGAGTAGATGCTAACCTACCTCCAATCAACTCAACAGTATTAATTTTATTTGTAGATGGCCTAGAGAGTAACGGGTATTACCTCCCTATAATTAATGACACTAACCCGCCTAAAGACAAAGAAGATGTAGTTAATGATTATTACTCATCTATTCCTGGAGATAGAAACGTTTCAGTAAGTGGAACTGACACTTTAAATGTAAGTGATGAAGTGGCTATTAACTCTGAAAAAAGTATAACTTCTACAGCTACAGAAGATGTTAAAGCTTACTCTAAAAGAAATATTTTTATGCAAGCTCTACAGGCTATTACTTTAAGTGCCGCCCAATATGTGTTACTGCAAGCAGGTACTTGGAGTTTTAAATTATTTAGCAATGGAACCTCGCAAATGTCAGGTGGGATATTAACTATTGATTGCGGTGGCCAGGGTGTACACTTCACCAACTGTTCCACTATGTCAATTAATGGTAAAGAAATCTGCACCATAGATGCAACTGACAGTAGAGGTGATCACATCACAACAAAAGGCTGGAGCTAACTATTGGGACATCTATATATATTAGATAACAGAAATTTATGATAACTCAAGGTATTAATTTTCCTCTTACTATTGACCCAGTGAGAGGAAATCTTGTTGTGGCTAGTGAAGCTGATTTAATTAAAGGGCACATCCTTAGTTGGCTTCAAACTGAAACTAATGAAAGGGTAATGGTTCCTAATTATGGGAGAACTGATTTTCTATTTACTAGTATTTCAAATATTAACCTGATCACTTCTGAATTTAAAACAGGGTTAGAAAAATATATTCCTGACGCTGAATTTGAAGTTGATGGATCAATCAATGACCAAGGTGAAGCTGTAATCTTAGTGTATTGGTCGTATGGAGAACTTGAACAAAATCCTATAAAAATAACTATTTAAATATGGCTGACATTATATTAAACCAAGCTATTAGAATTGGGACAGTTTGTATTAGTAGGAGATGTAATACTTTACTAATACAAACTATGAAAGATTCCAACATTATATTTAGGGTTAGTTCTACTAAAAAGGAAGAATGGATTAAGTTAGCTGAAACTGAAAACTTATCTTTATCAGCCTACATTATTTCTATTATGAATCAGTACGTAAGGGGTTTAAAATGACCTACACTACTGCTGAACTTAACCAGACAGGTATTTATGCGATTATTAATAGAGACAATGGTAAGGCTTATATAGGAAGTACTGCTGAAAGTTTTAGAAAAAGGTGGAATAAGCATAAAGCTAGTCTCAGATTGTGTAAACACCACTCTCCTGTACTACAGAAGGCTTGGAATAAGTACACTGAGTTTAGGTTTGAATTCAGAATTCTTGAGGTAGTACCAAAAGAAGAGTTTACAGATAACAAATATCTAACAGATATTGAGCAAGTTTATTTAGATACTTATAACCCTGAGTACAATATCCTTAAGATTGCTGGAAGCTGTTTAGGTAGGAAACATGGTGAGGAGGCTAAGGTCAAACTAAGCCAATCTATGAAGGGTAAAACTCCCTGGAATATAGGTATTCCTCGTACTGATGAGGTTAAAGAAAAGCTAAGACAAGCTAACTTAGGTAAGGGGCAAATCCACGCTCTTAATACCCCTGCTGCTAAAGCTAAATCCATAGAAAGTCGTATCAGTAAATTAGAAGAACATACCTTAATATCCCCAGAGGAAGTGGAGTATACCTTTAAAAGTATAAGAGCTTTCTGCAAGGTGTGGAATCTACAACAGAGTCATGTCACTCAGTTATTAAAAGGAAAGCAGAAAGTTCATAAAGGTTGGAGAGTAAAAATATGAGTGATTCAATAGTTCTAACTTCGATAACTTTAGACCCACGTGATGAGACAGAGCTTGTAGAACAAGCTAAATTAAAAGTCTACAACGCCTCTGGTGGCTTATTAAATGACTTCACAGAGAATTCCCCAGTTGCAGCTTTAATACAAGGTCAAGCCTTTGCTGGGGCTGAATTACTTTACTATATAAATCAATTACCTTTAGCTTTAGTAATTGACTTTCTTAAGATTACTGGGGTTACTCGTAGTTCTGGAACCAAAGCTAAAACCACATTAACATTCAGTATTAGCTCCCCCCAAAGTGTTATATTCACAATTCCTGAAGGGTTTGAAGTAGTTGATAGTAATGGTAAACTTTCATTCTTCACTGATGCCCCTTTGGTAATTCCTGCTGGATTAATTTCAGGTAGTGTAACTGCTACTGCTGAGGAAGTGGGTTCTGAGTACAATATCTCCGCATACTCTATTACTGGAATAACTCAACCATTAACTTACCTTGCTGGTGTTACTAATATTGAAGCTGCTTCAGGTGGCTCAGATTTAGAAAGTGAGGCTTCTGCTATTAATAGGGCACTTACTCAAATTAGACTTAGAAATTTAGTTTCTGCTAGTGATTATGAACAAGCTGCTGAAGCTTTATTAGGTGAAGGTTCAGTCTGTAAAGCTATAGGTTTACTTGCTGGGGATAAGACTACTAGAGAATTAGGTGCAGTTCACTTATTTCTCCTAAACTCAAATGGTGAACCTGCAAATGATGCCCAAATTAATTATGTTAAATCTCAGTTGTCAAATAGAATTCAACTAGGTACCAGCCTCTATGCTAGCCCTATAGAGTTACTACCTATTAGCGCAGAATTACAATATAATTTAGCTCCTGGTGTTGACCCAGAAGACGCTTTTGATATTTTATGGGAAGCATATCAAGATTACTTAAACCCTAGTTATTACCCATTAAGCAAAGACATATTATTTTTTGAAGTTGGTTACGCTCTAAGGAACACAGGTGTAATTGTAGATGGAGGTACCCTAAGTATAAATGGAACTCCTTCAAATATTCCCATACCAAATGATTATACGTTACCTTACCCTTATTCCCTATTCATGCAATTAGTAGATAAGAATGGCGTAGTGTATGAAGCCCTGCGTGGGGAAGGTGAATCGTTCACTGAGTCAGGGGGATTTGTATAATGCAAACTTCTGAATCTTGGGCTACTAATAAACCTATACATAGTAGATTACCTGAGTGTTATCAGACTAATGAAATTACTGAATGGCTCACAGGTTATTTTGATGAATTACTGGTAGGAACTAAAGTAAAAGTTGATGACTTACCCAGGCAGCTAAATCCGCTATTGTGTGACCCAGAATGGTTAGATTTTTTAGCACCTTTAACTGGGTTTACAGGAGATTATTGGGATAAAACCTGGGTAACCCAAACTAAAAGATTATTGATATCTAATTCATACACTAATATCTGGCCCAATAAGGGGTCTAAAGAGGTGTTAAGCCTAGTATTAGATTGCTTTGATATACGACACTTTATAACTTCCAGAGGTAACTTTATTATAGGTACTTCCACTACTGGAGACCCATTAGGCACTAGTGCTTGGGAATATATTATCTATTTACCCAATGCCTATAAATATGGGGATAAATTTAAGTTAACTCAAAAGCTTAATTCATTATATGGGCCTTGTTGGTGCAGTACTGAAATTATATTTAATGACGCTTATATTCCTGAATTTTAAATAATATAAATAAATGACTCAAATAGTAGGAACACTAAAAGATTCTGCTGGGAATGGTATTACAGGTAAACTTATTGTGGTGCTAGCTGGTACTCTAATTGATGAGGCTACTTCCCCAGATACAATCTATCTACCTCAATCATACACATTTTCCATAACAGCAGGTGCCGTTGATATAACCCTGCCACAATCTGAAACTTCAAGAATTACTTATAACTTTCAATTCTTTAAAACTGCTACAGATGGATCATTAATTGAACCAGCGTTAATTAATTTTAATGCAATGGTTCCTAATGTTAGTCCAGTTCAATTTGCATCACTAGTCCCTACTGGGATTACAAATGATGTTTTAGACACAGGTGCTTTGCGTACTGCTAGGCTCATAGCTAGTACACCAGCGCTTGCTCAAAGTATTGGTGGGCCATTTCCGCAAGGTGCATATAACCCCACTACTACCTACAAGTTTAGAGATTTAGTAACTTACCTGAACAGAACTTATATCTCAAAAGATTTAAATCCTATCACAGGGGTAGTACCAACTAATACAGCTAGTTGGATGGTTATACCAGTTGAACCTAATGGTTCCCTCATATTAGCGGATGACACCCCTTATAGTTCTGCTTGGAATGGTTCAGGTAAAGCTGCTTCTCAAGATGCAGTTTATGACCAAATGGAAGAGGTCAAATCTGATGTTGCATTAAAAGCAAACTTGATTTCTCCTATCTTTACAGGGGATGTAATTGTACCAAACCAAACTTTAGGAGATGCTTCAACTAAGGCGGCTAATACTAATTTTGTTGCAGCAGCTTTAGCACTTAAATCTAATTTAGCTTCACCTACTTTTACTGGTACTCCCACAGTTCCCACAGCTTCAGTTTCTGATAACAGTACTCAAGTGGCTAGTACTGCTTTTGTCAAAAATAGTACTGTTAGGTTTAGTACTAATTTAGCTTCGGCTAGTATTTTAGGTAATAACACTTCTGTTAATACTTTATCTTTAACTTCTGCATTAGGAAGTAATACATACCGCTTTGCTGTTATTAAAGCAAGATTAAGTACTAGTGGTTTTGGAAAATCAGTAGCTATTTTAACTAGTATTTTAAAAAATAATGCTGGGGGTCAAATTGAAGCAAGTCTTAATCCAATAAATAATTCTGGGTATTTAGATAATAATAGCGTTTTTATTACTAGTATTTGTCCAGGAACTTTCACTGGTAATTACACTTTTTCATTATGGCTTACTGTTAATGCTGCTGTTACTACAGATGTTTATACCATCTCTGCTTTAAGTATAGAAGTATTATTTTTTGCTTAAAACATAAATATTATTAATTAAAATATATGACTAGAGTTATCCTCCAAAATGGAGATATTTTTACTGCTGAAATTGCCAATGCAATTGCTAATCCTATAGTAGATGGTGCTGACTTTCTAGGTCATGGCCCCAAGGTTTTAGATGACTATTTAGATGATACACCAGGTCAAATTAAATCAAATTTCTATACTTTTTATAATCGCCTAAAAGTTAGCCACACATCAGGGTTAACTTTTTCTTATTTAGGTGGAGTAGTTTTGTTATCTGATAGTACCTTAGTTAGTATTAACCCTGGTTCAATTAATTTACCAGATAATGTTACCAGGTATATATATGTTGGTTCTGATGGAACTGTACAAGCTGCCTCTAGCTTACCTAATATTAGTTTTCCTCTAGCTAAAGTAACTACTGCCTCTGGAACTCTATCTGGGAGCATCATTGATTTAAGAGATAAACTAGTTGACAGATTAGGCCCATCTGATATTCCTGTCACCCAATTAATTCCACCTGGGGCAATGATGGACTTTGGGGGAACAGTATTACCTTCTGGTTGGTTGTGGCAAGATGGTTCGTATTATGCCCCTTCTACTTACCCAGCTCTGTTTGCTGCAATTGGTTACTCTTATGGTCAATCTGGTGTTAATTTCAAAGTTCCAGATTGCAGAGGTAGGGTATCTGTAGGAGCAGGTACAGGTTCAGGGTTAACTAATCGTACACTGGGACAAACAGGAGGATTAGAGGGTGTTGTTTTAAATTTAGCCCAAATACCTTCTCACACTCATGGAATAAATGACCCTGGGCATAGTCACTCAGTTAATGAATCTGCTCACTCTCACACAGTAAATGACCCAGGACATGCTCATACTATTTATGACCCAGGTCATGCCCATAGTTTAAGACCCTATAGGGGATACAACGAAGGAAATGGTACTAGAGGGGATGGGGCAGAATTAACTCAGGTTGCTGGCGGAAGTAACTTCTACCCTAATACCCAAATTAGTGGGACTGGAATTAGTATTTATGGTACTTTCACAGGTATTTCACTTATAGGTATAAAAACTAATGTTAGCCTGAATGCTTCCACTTCTGGTATCAGTGTTAATGCTCAAGGTGGTGGCGGTTCACATGAAAATATGCAACCCTGGTTAGCCGTTAATAAGATTATTAAATATTAAAAATTTAAGGTTCACTTTATTAATTTAGAGTGAACTTTTTTATTCATACAATAAATATGCCAACTCAAAGAATTATTAAATCTACATTCATTGGGCTAAATAATGAACCCCTAAGAAATGCTGTCGTTCAAGTAATTCACATGCAGGGTAATACTATTGATAATATAGAATACCCTCAAGTTACTAAAAACTTTATCACCGATAGAGAAGGTAAAATCAACTTTATTCTCTGGTGTAATGAAGAAGGTGAACGCTCATCTTTCTACAGGTTTGTATTACCAGGTGGAGAAACTTTTGATGCTACTGTACCTGTAGGAACCTCTGACTTAGAACTCTCTGTGCTGCGGGAAGGTGGAGCTGATTCCTCTGATCCTCAACATCAATCTTTAATAACCTATATATTAAGCCAAGCTGGTGTAAATCTAGCAACTAATACTGTAGCTGGTAAAGTGAGAACTAATACCAATTCTACTGACCCAGTTGTTTATCTCAAATCTGAAGTGGATACTCTTATAGCAAGTGTATCAGGGGCTGACTTAACTAACTATTATACTAAACCCCAAAGTGACACTTTTTTAAGTGCTAAGGCTAATCAGTCTACCACATACACAAAAACAGAAGTTGATGGATTAGTAACCCCTAAAGCTAATTCTAGTGATGTCTACACTAAAACTCAAACTGATACTTTAATTTCAGGGACTACTTCTACTGGAAGTAATGTTGGAGTTGGTGGGGTAGGGGTTTATAAACAAAAGACTGGTAGTAACTTAGAATTCAAAAGCATTAATGCTGGCTCATCTAAAATAACAGTTACTAATGATGCTGCAAATAATGAAATTGATGTAGATTTAGTTGAAGCTAATTTGACCCTCAATAACCTCTCAGGTACTCTTTCTGTAGCTAAAGGTGGAACAGGTAGCACAAGTGCTTCTGCTGCACTGACGGCCCTTGGAGCGGCCTCTACTACATCATTAACTTCTCACACTAGTAATACAAGTAATCCTCACTCAGTAACTGCTGCACAGGTTGGTGCTATTCCTACTACAGATAAAGGAATTGCTTTAGGGGTTGCTACTTTGGATAGTGGTGCTAAGATTCCTGATACTCAAATACCTGATGCCATCACAAGGGATACTGAACTTACTGCGGGTTTAGCTACTAAAGCTGATGCATCCACCACTTATACTAAAACAGAAACTAATACTCTTCTAACTGCTAAAGCTAATCAAAGTACAACCTATACTAAAACTGAAGTTGATAGCTTAGTCGCTGCTTCTGACACTCTAGTTGAGTTAACTGATGTAGTTATTTCTTCACCTTCAAATACTCAAGTTCTAGCTTACAATTCTTCTACTTCTAAATGGACTAACCAAACCATTTCTGCTGGTGGTACTGGTGAAACTAACACTGCATCAAATGTCGGTGTAGGTGGGGTAGGAGTCTATAAACAGAAAACTGGAGCTAATTTAGAGTTTAAGAATATTAATGCTGGTTCATCTAAAATATTTATTACAAATGATACTGCTAACTCTGAAATAGATATTGATATAAATGAAGCTAATTTGACTCTAGGAAACCTAGCAGGTACACTTGCGATCGCAAAAGGGGGAACTGGGTCTACTACTGCTTCTGCTGCCCTCACTGCCCTTGGAGCTGCTTCCAGTTCATCTTTAACCACGCATACCAGTGACACTAGTAATCCTCATGGAACTACTGCTGCTCAAGTGGGTAATACTACAGCTCAGTGGAATGCTAACAAAATTCAAGGTGTAGCAATATCTTCTACTGCTCCAACCAATACTCAAACTTTGGTTTATAACTCCGCTACTAGTAGTTATGAACCAAGTAATAGGATAGGAGATCACCCAGGTTATAGGAGTGGTTTATGGTATAGCGCAATGTCACTAACTGATGGGTTAACCGCTATCACCACAGCTTCTACAGCAAATACTATTAGTTATCATCCTTTCAGTATTACTAAGCCAATAACTATTAGTAAGATGTCAATAAACCAAGTCACTACTACTACTGGACTGTTTAGATTTGGAGTCTATTCTAATAATTCTACAACCTTTTTACCTGATACATTATTGATTCAAACTGTAGAATTAAATGCTGCTGGTACTTTAGAAAGAGGGGATACTGTATCTTATACTTTTAACCCTGGCTGGTATTGGTTTGCTATTACTTCTAATGTGTCCCTATCTATTAGTGGAGAGACCGCTTTAGCTTCAATTACATATTATTTAGGTAGAGTCACCTTTGGCGTTTATAACTTGGTATATGGGTATAGAAATCCTTTGAGTTATTCTTCTGGCAGCCTACCTACTACGGCACCACTTGATACTTTAACTGAAATTACTGCTGGTTTACCATTTTTATTCTTTAGAACTGCTTAAATAATAAGGACTATATTATGAGTATTTTACAAGGTCAGGACAATGATTACTGTTATGAAATTGATGAATTTGATAACTATAAAGTTTACCCAATAGATTGCGCTTTGGTAGTTTACCCTCCCCTTAGAGTTGCTACTTTACCTCCTCAAGAATGGATTGATTATGCTCTAGGTGAGTATTGGGCACTCCTTAGAATGAATGCTAATAAAGCAGAATGGGAAGCTTTAGAGATTAGCAGTACTGACTATTATTCATTGTATCCAGAAAGAGACCCCGCTTCTGTAGAAGGCGCGGCTGAACAAGCTCAGTATGTATTAGATAATCAACCTACTGATATTCAAGCTTTTGTAGACTTTATTAGAACTACAGAGTTAGGAATCTAACATAACTTGCCCCTTAATTGGGGCTTATTTTTTTGTAAATTTATAAAATCACCCCAACAAAATGACTCAGCCCACAGACAAACCACAAATTGTTAAAGAAATTAATTATATTAAAATGACACAACAAGTAGAAAAATCTCAAATTTCTAAAGAAATCAATTATATTAATCTAAATCCTGATACCCAATCTAAAATAGTTGACCAAATACTAGCCCAAAGCATGGGCGTGGGGTTAGGAATTATTGTGACCCTTCTCAGCTTAGTGGTACTAGCCCGATGGTTAGGGTTAAATGCTCTTATCACAAAATGGATGGAAAAGCTAGAATCAGATTCTCAATCTTTTAGGTCACTAGCCAATAGTGTACAAAATATGTCTGTAGACTCAAAGACTCACCATAATAAGTATGTAGAAGACCACACTAAAATTATTGAGGAAGTCAGAGAAGTAAGAGAAATCACTAAAGAAATCTTATATAAAGTTGACAAACAATGAGTTACGTTTATTAACTGAAGGCTACTTATGCTTGGAAGATAGGAGATAACAGTAATATTTATGGTGATGATTTGTGGGGTGAACTGGAAGAGGAAGTACCTAAGTCTTCAATGTTGAGGGCTGCTTAGTTATTTTGCTTACCACAAGCTGCGAAAGCTGTTGAATGAAAAACCGCAACGGTTTCCATAAGCGCATCCTGCTCTCCTCTATGTACCCTGGCTAACATATCATCTTGAGTCTTTTTTATTTCCTTACAGTCGCAAGTTGTGAGATAACGCAACTGAAAAGCTCCAGCAGCTTCAGTAGAGGATATCCGCTCCCCTCTATCTACCTTGGCATTTACTTCATCTTTAATTTTTCTTACTTCCTCACAAGTCTTACGCGCACTTTCTCTCTGTTGATATTCCTGATAATTATTCCATATAAATGGAACAGTAATTAATAAAGCTATACCCGCAATTACCATACCTACTATTTTTTTGTCAGCGTCATCTAGTTCATTCATAATGGGTACTAAGTAAACTGTATCAAGCTTACTAAGTGAAAACTTTAGTGTCAACGACTACTCAACAATTTATATTACTTAATAAGTCTCTTAAACCTAAATGACATAAACTGACATAAGTTAGGTTTAAGAGACTGAAGCCTGTTAGCTGAAACTATTGCTCTACATAAGTGGGCGATACTGGATTTGAACCAGTGACCCCATCCGTGTGAAGGATGTGCGCTACCCCTGTGCTAATCGCCCAAGACCTTTTATATTACTATAACTTATTAAATAGCGACGTGAGTTTTGAAATGCTGCGCCTTTGCAATTGACGTTATTCTTCATCGTTCCCGTATGTCACGCAAGGACTGTCAATTATGAGTGCTGGCTCAAATGAATCGCAGAAAATGACGGTAGAACAATTAACTCCAAATTCGTCAGGATGAATGCACGTTATCGCTTCTTCCACTAAGGTATGGAAAGCACAATCATTGCAGATAGTCTGACATTTCTCCACTAAGTATAAATTTTGTAATGGTATTGCGATCGCACTTCTATCAGTTAAATAAGAATAAGTAGCGCCAAAATCAAATGTTTAAATCGCGTAGAGCCAGACGAATTTGTTCGGCTCGTCTGCGGTTGACACCGAGATCCGACTCTCCCACGCGAGATGCCGATCGCAGATGAATTACTGACTCATTAGGAGGTAAATAAAATTCTACATCATCAACAAATTTGAAGATACGGCTTTTAGAAAGAGCGTGGATGTAATTATCAGTTTGTTCTACAATTTCTGTACGCGGAACAACACTGATAACTTTTAGTAAGATTTCTCTAGCTGCATTGCGGTCTACATGATAAGGAATCGGGTCGATGGCGTGTTTTTCATCTGCGTTTTGACTAACAACACAGTTGTTTGAAGCCGGACAAGAACTAAGATGACCATTATCAACTCCCAAGCTAGAAACAGCCCAAGTAGCCCCAGGAAGTATTAAACTACTAATCAAAGTTAAAAGTATTGCTTTTGCAATACTCCGTAAGAATCGCTGCCGGAATGCTGTTAGTAGACGGGACATGATAAATTTAGCCCTTTTGTGCGGTTATTTTGAGTGAGTACTGCGAATTGCTGGTTCGCTCTACAGATTATCATCTATCCAGCCGCACTCTGAGTTTAGGCAATCCCAATGTAGCCGCGCCGACCAGTCCCTAGTGCCATTATTTTTGCCAATAACGGAATCAAGCCAAAAAAGTGACCAATAATTCAGATTTCCATTGACTACGAATCCAAAATCATTAGCAGGGGTTGCGATCGCATTCCCTGGTGATTCCAGCTTTGATTCGCTTGAATTGGCTGGTATCGGCTTTGTTGTGGCCAATGTTAGAAAGTTTGATGGTTGTAGATGAACATAGGAATAATCCAGCCTTACAGTAACGGGTTTTTAGAAGTTGTACCAGAGAGCGATTATTGGCAGATTGCAGCTATACACATCAATGGCCAAGCCTACTGTCCTACTCCTCAGCTTTATCGTTCAGAAAAAGTGGCATTAGCAAAAGCAACACAAATTTATGATTGGATAGCCGACCACGAACACCAAATCAGTGATGAGGCTTACTACTGCTCTGAATTAAAACTCATCCTATGGCAGCAACCAAAAGTATCTTAGTACAGCATTTCATTAATTCGTACCGAATTAAATTGGCAATACACGACAATGTTAATGCATGGGCTTGCATTGTTAATGCGGTGGCCGCCTTGTTAATGCATCGGCTTGTATTGTTAATGCATTGGCTTGCATTAAAAACGCTACGCTTTTACGCAAAGTTGTACTTAGTTAACCAGGCAGATTGCTTGCCTTGGGCAAATCTGATACTAGTTTCGTATTAGGGATTGCCAAGAAATAAACGATCCAATCTTGTGGGGTGGACATCTTGTCCGCCCATAACCAAGGCCTCTCGTGTCGCCCACCCCACAAGAAAAATTGTATGTTTTTTTATTTGGAAGTCCTTTAATATTTCAGAGTCAGCCTATAGTCCCTGCCGCAAATGTGGGGATTTTACAAAGAAAGGCAGAAAGCAGAAGGAAAGAAGTACTAACAAAAACTTTAATTATGGGTTATTGCCCACTAGTATAAAAAAAACTGTGTCTCCTGCCACGCATCTCGACACAAGGCATCCTTACTTCAATTCCACGTTTAAAAACGTGGGTTCCCTCCTGCCTTCTGCCTTCTGCCTTCTGCCTCCTGCCTGCTGCCTCCTGCCTCCTGCCTCCTGCCTCCTGCCTCCTGAATTTGTTGATAGTAAGCATAGGCATACCCGCGCGCTTGAGAAATTCATGTTAAGTCGAAGTAGCTAGGATCTAGGTGCAGGGGTCACTGAAGATTCATTTCTTTAGTTTATCTAAAGTCGCATCTAAGTTCTCAAATTACCTTTCTAAGATAGAAGCAGCAACTATAAGTTGCTACAGATGACTAAAACCCAATTAACAGCTAGTGGCTGCGGAGAACATAAAAATGACTAAAGCGCCAGAATCTTTAGACTTATCTGCCTACGATGCTACAGACAGAGCTTTAGATCGTGACTGTACAACTTTATCCCGTCACGTTCTCCAACAACTTCAGAGTTTTTCGCCAGATGCACAGGATTTGAGTGCGCTGATGAATCGCATCGCCCTAGCCGGAAAACTGGTGGCTCGTCGTATGAGTCGCGCCGGTTTAATGGAAGGCGTTCTCGGATTTACTGGGGAAGTTAATGTCCAAGGCGAATCCGTCAAAAAGATGGATGTTTATGCCAATGATGTATTTATCTCAGTGTTTAAGCAAAGTGGCTTAGTCTGTCGCCTCGCTTCTGAGGAAATGGAAAATCCTTACTACATCCCGGAAAATTGTCCGATTGGCCGCTATACCCTGCTGTATGACCCAATTGATGGCTCATCCAACACTGATAATAATCTCAGCTTAGGTTCCATTTTCGCCATTCGCCAACAAGAAGGAACTGATAGCGATGGGAAGGCAACTGACTTACTCGCCAACGGACGCAAGCAACTCGCTGCCGGATACATCCTATATGGACCCTGCACGATGCTGGTTTATACTATAGGTAAGGGCGTTCATTCCTTTGTTCTCGATCCCAGCTTAGGAGAGTTTATTCTCACAGAAGAAAATATTCGCATTCCTAACCACGGGTCTGTTTACAGCGTGAACGAAGGTAACTTCTGGCAGTGGGAAGAATCAATTCGAGAATACATTCGCTACGTTCATCGCACAGAAGGCTACAGCGCTCGTTATAGCGGCGCAATGGTGAGCGACATCCATAGAATTTTGGTTCAAGGCGGCGTGTTTCTCTACCCAGGCACAATTCAAAATCCAGAAGGAAAATTACGCTTGCTTTATGAAACGGCTCCTCTCGCCTTTTTGATTGAGCAAGCAGGCGGCCGTGCTACTACAGGACTAGTAAATATCTTGGATGTGGTGCCAAAAAAACTGCATCAGCGCACGCCTTTAATTATTGGTAGCAAAGAGGATGTAGCTAAGGTGGAGTCTTTTATTCAAAACGGACACTAGTGCCGCAAAGCGGAATTCAAAATTCAAAATTCAAAATTCAAAATGAATACAACGTAAGCGTTTCGTTGATTTGGAATGGTGAGGCAGTCCGGTCTTGGGGGTTCCCCCCATGAAGAACTGCTGTTAGCGTAGCGTTAGCGAGCCTGCGAGCGTCACCCGAAGGGGTAGTTTATTTACGCCGTGCTGTACTAGTGTGAGAAGACAGAGATAAAAGAAAAAAGCTTGTAAATTACGCTTTTGAACTTTTTTCGACTCAATAGTTATTTTTGCGATGCTGCACTAGAAGATTAAGACAAAAGTATCAAGGATGCATCTAGCATCTGGCATTAATTAAAAGTTAATCATGGTGATTTAGGATTAGGAATGCAAAATAGCACTTCTTGAAGATGTATTAAAGATTATCTCAGCCGGCCGATGCAATAAGTGATTGGCAACGCCACAATTCAAAAGTCACCATCAATATTTGATAGGTTTTGTCAACTTACTTAGAAACATCACTATACAGGAGTGAAACAAATTAGAGCTATGTCTACCAATCATCTACTAGAAATTAACCAATACGGTCAAAGTATCTGGATGGATAATTTGACCCGTGACATTATTCAATCAGGGGAACTGAAAGAACTGGTTGAAAATCAAGGAATCTCTGGAATTACCTCTAATCCAGCGATCTTTGAAAAAGCGATCGCTGGTAACGTTATTTATGATGCCGATATCCAAGCCGGAGTTCGGGCTAACTTACCCATAGACAAAATTTACGAATCCCTGGTTTTTGCAGATATCCGTAATGCCTGTGATATTTTACGCCCTGTTTATGAAGCCTCGAATAGATTAGATGGTTATGTGAGTATTGAAGTACCGCCAACCATTGCCCATGATACTGAAGCAACCATAACCCAAGCCCGACGTTATTTTCAAGAAATCGGTCGGGAAAATCTGATGATTAAAATTCCTGGTACAGAACATGGTTTGCCAGCAGTAGAACAGGTAATATCCGAAGGGATGAATGTTAATATTACGCTGCTGTTTTCTGTAGAAAGCTATGTAAACACAGCAATGGCTTATATTCGGGGCTTAGAAAAACGAGTGGCTGAAGGTAAAGACATCAGTAAAATTTCTTCAGTCGCTAGCTTCTTCCTCAGCCGGATCGATAGCAACATTGACGGCAAAATTGATGCTAAGTTGAAAAAAGGCGTTGATGATATTTCCGTGGAAGCAAAGCTAAAAGCTGTTAAAGGAAAAGTAGCGATCGCTAACGCTAAGATTGCGTATCAAGAATACAAGAAAATCATTAGAAGCGAGCGTTGGCAAGATTTGGCAGCAAAAGGAGCTACACAACAACGGCTACTTTGGGCTAGCACCAGCACCAAAGACCCCAACTACAGAGACGTGATGTATATCGAAGAGTTGATTGGCCATGATACCGTCAACACCGTACCACCAGCGACCATTAAAGCTTGTGCCGATCATTGTAACGTAGGCGATCGCTTAGAAACAGATTTAGATAATGCTTACACGCTGATCGAAAACCTCAAAGATCCCGACATCAACATCGATCTCGATAACGTCATGGATGAACTGTTAGTCGATGGTATTGACAAGTTTATCCAGCCCTTCCAGTCCTTGATGAACTCTTTAGAAGACAAGATCAAGGTATTGTCACCAGTGTAGGGACTAGGGACTAGGGACTAGGGATTGGGGACTAGGGACTAGGGATTGGGGACTGGGGAATGGTAAACAATTTTCCTAATACCCAGTACTCAATACCAAACTCTCAACACCAATACCCAATACCCAATACCCAGTCCCTAATACCCAGTCCCCAATCTCAAAATCTAAAACCCAAAATCCAAAATTGTTATGGTTAGTCTGCTAGAAAATCCCTTGCGCGTTGGTCTGCAACAACAACGGATGTCCGAACCCCAGATTATAGTCATTTTTGGCGCTTCTGGCGATCTCACCTGGCGCAAACTAGTGCCAGCACTTTACAAATTGCGGCGAGAACGGCGTATTCCCCCAGAAACAACCATTGTCGGTGTGGCACGTAGAGAATGGAGCCATGAGTACTTCCGCGAACAAATGCAAAAGGGGATGGAAGAAGCACATGCGGATGTTGATTTAGGGGAACTCTGGCAAGATTTCTCTCAAGGTCTGTTCTATAGTCCTGGGGATATAGACAACCCCGAAGGCTACCAAAAACTGAAAAACTTATTGAGTGAATTAGACGAAAAACGGGGCACACGAGGTAATCGTATGTTCTACCTCTCAGTTGCCCCCTCATTCTTTCCCGAAGCGATTAAGCAGCTAGGAACCGCCGGGATGCTAGAAGATCCCTACAAACATCGTCTAGTAATTGAAAAACCCTTTGGTCGGGATTTGGCTTCTGCCCAGAGTCTTAACCAAGTGGTACAGAAATATTGCAAAGAAAACCAAGTATACCGCATTGACCATTACTTGGGTAAAGAAACAGTTCAAAATTTGTTGGTGTTTCGCTTTGCGAATGCGATTTTTGAGCCGTTGTGGAATCGTCAATTTGTTGACCACGTGCAAATTACCGTGGCAGAAACCGTGGGAGTGGAAGACCGGGCTGGTTATTATGAAAGCGCCGGCGCATTGCGGGATATGTTGCAAAATCACCTCATGCAACTTTACTGCCTAACAGCGATGGAAGCGCCTAATGCAATGGATGCCGACAGCATCCGCACAGAAAAAGTGAAGGTACTCCAAGCTACTCGTTTAGCTGATGTTCAGAATCTGTCGCGGTCAGCAGTACGCGGTCAGTATAGTGCTGGCTGGATGAAGGGTCAAGCAGTGCCAGGGTATCGGACAGAACCAGGCGTTAATCCCAACTCCACCACACCGACCTACGTCGCCATGAAGTTTGTGGTAGATAACTGGCGCTGGAAAGGTGTTCCTTTCTACTTGCGTACCGGGAAGCGGATGCCGAAAAAAGTCAGTGAGATTTCGATTCACTTTCGCGAAGTTCCGTCTCGGATGTTCCAATCAGCTGCCCAACAGACAAACGCCAATATTTTGACGATGCGGATTCAGCCGAATGAAGGTATTTCCCTGCGTTTTGATGTGAAAATGCCAGGGGCAGAATTCCGTACCCGTTCCGTTGACATGGACTTTAGTTATGGTTCCTTTGGCATCCAAGCCACATCTGATGCCTACGATCGCTTATTCCTTGATTGTATGATGGGCGATCAAACATTATTCACTCGCGCGGATGAAGTAGAAGCCGCTTGGCAGGTCGTAACGCCAGCCCTTTCCGTTTGGGATGCACCCGCCGACGCCAATACTATTCCCCAGTATGAAGCTGGAACCTGGGAACCAACAGAAGCAGAATTCTTAATTAACCAGGATGGCCGCCGCTGGCGCAGACTCTAAATATTAGTCATTAGTCATTGGTCATTAGTCACTAGTAACAACAAATGACAAATGACAAATGACCAATGATAAAATTCAAAATCCAAAATCCAAAATCCAAAATCTACTATGGCTCCCCAAGCTTCTACAATTTATTCACTTCAGGCGCCAAAAGATATTTCGCTTAACGAAATAGAAGCGGAACTTCATCAAATTTGGCAAAGTTATGGTATTACTGGCGAGGACGGTGGGCTTCCTGCTGCCACCCGCGCCACAACATTTACTTTAGTGGTTTACGAACCCGAAGAAACCCAATATCTTTTGGCTACTTTGGGATTTTACAACGGCCCGCTTGACGGGATTTTAGGGCCTCAGATGGTAGCTGCCTTGCGGCAAGTGCAGACAAAATATGCTCTGCCAGATACGGGAACAGCAACACCTGAAACCCTGGCTATCTTGAGAGAAGAATTCATCAAACGTCAAGGAAACGGTGCTACGGGAGACAATGGTTCTATTGAACTTCCCAGCTTAAGTTTAAATGCCCCAAGCCCCAGAATTGCTGATGAAATCGCCCTCCGCAACCCCTGCCGCATCATCGCGCTATTTCCCATTACTGGCGAAGATACAGGGGTTAAGGCTCAGGTTTCTGCCTATTGCCCAATCCAAAAGCAATCGTCAAGCACACTAATTTGTTGCGAATACATCACTCTCAGTGGAACTGCTGCTGCCTTAGAACGCATCGGTGGTATGCTTCCAGCATTGTTGATTGGCGGCTTACCAAAGTTTCTCTGGTGGAAAGCAACACCAGACCCGAATAACGCTCTATTCAAGCGGTTGGCAGCCGTCTGCAATAATGTGATTGTGGATTCTTGCCGCTTTAACGAGCCAGAAAACGATTTACTCCACCTCCAAGAATTGGTGGAAAGTGGGGTTCCTTTGGCTGACCTCAACTGGCGTCGCCTATCAGCATGGCAGGAATTGACAGCTGAAGCTTACGACTCACCTCATCGTCGGGCCGCCCTTGGGGAAGTTGACCGAGTAACTATTGATTACGAAAAAGGCAACCCGGCACAAGCATTGCTGTTTTTGGGTTGGTTGGGAAGTCGTCTAGGATGGCAGCCAGTTTCTTATAAAAAGGAAACCGGAGATTATGACATCACTCGCATTAACTTTATTGCCCAAGACCAACGCCAAGTAGAAACCGAATTAGCGGGTGTTCCCCTTGCTGATGTGGGTGAAATTGCTGGCGACTTGATTGCTTTGCGCCTCAGTTCGACCAATCCGAAGGCAGACTGTGGTACAGTAATTTGCTCGGAAACTGGTGGTTGTATGCGGATGGAAACCCACGGCGGCGCTCAATCTGCTGGTCTGTTTCAACAGGTGACTTCACTTTCGGAACAAAAGGCGGAAGCATTGCTGAGTCAGCAGGTACAACGCTGGGGTCGCGAGTCACTTTTTGAAGAAAGTCTGGGAGTAACTGCGAATATTTTCAAATTGGAAACAAATAGTTAGTTGCGCCTGGAAACAATAAAAGTTACCAAAATTGCGGAAATCAAACACAAACTCTTCAGATTTTTGGATATTTCAATCATCTGGAGGGTTTTTCTATAGCGCTTCTCGGTTGAGTCCAATACAGACCTAACCCCCAGCCCCTTCCCTTGTAGGGAAGGGGAGTAAGATTCAAAGCCTCTCTCCTTTTAAGAGAGGAATGGAAGTGAGGTCAGAGTATATTGCATCCACGCGAGAACCGCCATATTTTCCTTGGTGTTAAATCAATACTGTTCGGTTAAAGCAAGAGACGGGATTCATCATGTCTCTACAATAATCAATCTTTTGTCTTGACGGCGTATCGCGTCTTTGGCGAGCAATAATTTTCATCAAAAAATCTTAATCGAACCGTATTGTCCCAACCTTCTCTTAAGCTTGGGCTACGCTGTACACATTAGTCTTTTAGAGTTGCTGTGTAATTTCTGACTTTTCACGGTATCTGGAAAACCTCTCTTCTATTTCTCTCTCCTAAAAGGAGAGAGACTTGGAATTTTCCCCCTTCCCTCGCAGGGAAGGGGGTTAGGGGGTTAGGTCAATCGTTAGCTTTTCCACATAATGTGAAAAGTCAGGTGTAACTTAGGGTGGGCTAATCTTTGCAAGTCGATGTATTAACATAACAAGTCAATGCATTGGCATAGCAGGTCGATGCATTAACATAACAAGTCGATGTATTAACATAACAGGTCGATGTATTAACATAACAAGTCGATGTATTAACATAACAGGTCGATGTATTAACATAACAAGTCAATGCATTGGCATAACAAGTCGATGTATTAACATAACAGGTCGATGCATTAACATAGCAGCTCAAGACGTGGGACAGCTTTAGAAGACTTTTGTGTACACTGTAGCCTTGCTTGGGAGAAGGATTTAGGGTGAAAGCTCATCGATTCATGCAAGAAGTCTATTGAAAAGATACCTCGTATTTACCTCCACGCTCCAGGGCGCGTTTGTAAGCAGGTCGTTCATGAATGCGCTCGACAAATTCTTTCAGCTTTGGCCGGTTCTCAACTTCTTCGGGGAGTGCAGCGATTACTTCTAGAGGAAAGCTCATTTGGATATCGGCGGCGGTAAATTCATTGCCTACAAACCACGTATTTTTACGGAGTTCGTCTTCTATGTAGTCAAAGTGAAGTTTGATCTGGGGTGCGACGAATCCGCTAACCACACTGCTGTCGCCTGCCCCGAAATTGTTTAATATCAACCGCATTACCAACAGTGGCATTGCCGAACCTTCGGCGTAATGCAGCCAATACTTGTAGCGCAGATGCTCCGGCGTACCGGATGCTGGGACTAACCGACCATTACCATAGCGATCGACTAGGTATTCGATAATTGCACCCGACTCAGCGATCGTCAAGTCTGCATCTGTGATTACTGGTGACTTGCCGAGAGGATGGACTTGGCGCAGCGACTCCGGTGCCATCATCGTCTTGGCATCGCGTTCATAGAACTCGATTTCGTATTCGATACCTAATTCTTCAAGCAGCCACAGCACTCGCTGCGATCGCGAGTTGTTAAGATGATGCACTCTAATCATAAAACTTTCCTCTTTTGGTAGCTAATTATTATCCGATCTCGGCTAATCTCCAACTGTATTATTAAACAGACGTTTTCAACCCAACTCCCCTAATTGACTGGTTTTCTGGTTTCTAATTGGTATAAGTTTGAGTTAGTTGGTTGGAGAAACTGGTGCATCTGCTTTTGCAAAAAGCGACGATAGACGCAATACGGTTTGGTTAACGTTTTCATATTTTGAAGATCCCCCCAACCCCCCTTAAAAAGGGGGGCTTCCAAGGCTCTTTTACCCACTTTTTAAGGGGATCGCCGTAGGCGGGGGGATCTTAACCAAACTGTATTGACGATAGACACACAGCCAATAATCGAAATAGTTGCTACATAAAAACCTAATTTGTTTCATTTATGGCTTTAGTCATTGCCGGAGAACGTAGTGGGGTGGGTAAGACAACAGTCACGCTCACCCTTTTAGCATCTTTACGCCGTCGCGATCGCTTGGTACAATCTTTTAAGGTGGGGCCAGACTACATCGATCCGATGTTTCATCAACACGTAACTGGTCGTGCTTGTCGCAATTTAGACCCCGTATTGACTTCTGAAGTTTACGTTCAGCAATGTTTTGCCTATCATAGCCAACTGAGTGAATATGCCCTCGTGGAAGGGGTGATGGGGTTGTTTGATGGAATTGGGCATGGAGAATGGGGCATGGGGCATGGGGACAAGGGAGACAAGGGGACAAGGGGACAAGGGGACAAGGAAAATAATCATGCCCAATGCTCAATGCCCTATGCCCAATCCCCCACTGATTTTGCAAGTACGGCACACATTGCGCGGCTGTTAGATTTGCCTGTGGTGTTAGCGATCGATTGCAGTCGTTTATCTGGTTCTGTGGCTGCGATCGCACACGGCTATCGATCTTTTGATCCCCGAATTAAAATAGCTGGGGTAGTATTAAATCGCGTCGGGAGCGATCGCCATCTCTCTCTCTTGAAAGATTCCCTAGAACCTTTACAATTACCCATTCTCGGCGTAATGCGCCGTCAAGATAACATCACAATTCCCGATCGCCATTTGGGTTTAGTACCCACAGCCGAACTTCCCGAACTCAATGCTTTAATCGATCGTCTCGCCGATTTAGGAGATACTTGCTTTGACTGGCAGCGTTTATTACCTTTGTTAAAATCAGAACCCCTTTCTGGCTTTGCTTCATCTTCCTTATCTGCCTCATTCCCAGTTAGGATTGCAGTAGCCCGCGATCGCGCTTTTAATTTTTACTACCAAGACAATCTCGATTTGCTGCAACAGCTTGGTGCAGAATTGGTTTTCTGGAGTCCCTTAGAAGATGCTGGTATACCAAAAGATATTCAGGGAATGTATTTTGGCGGTGGTTTCCCGGAAGTTTTTGCCCAGCAACTCGCAGAAAATTCTAGCGTTCGTCACGCAGTGAAAACGGTAATACTTAAAGGAATGCCTACAATCGCCGAATGCGGCGGATTGATGTATTTGTGCGAGCAAATTATCGATTTTGAAGGTAAATCTTGGTCAATGGCGGGAGTGCTACCAACATCTGCTGTGATGGGTGGACGTTTAACTTTGGGCTATCGTCGTGCTATAGCTTTGCAAGATAATTTGTTAGTTAAAGCAAATACAACTGTTTACGGACATGAGTTTCATCGTTCCCATTTAACCTTAACTCCCACTCAACCCCTATTTGAAACTTCTCGCTACGATTGTGACGAAAATATGGGATGCGAAGGATGGGGTTTACCTGCAAATATTTATGCTTCTTATGTCCATCTACATTGGGGAGAAAGTAGAGAAATTCCCCAACAGTTTCTTCAAGAATGTCTAAAAGTAGCATCTTCAAAAACGTGGATTTAAGCCAATACAGTTCAGATATAGCACAAGCCTTGGTGGTTAGGACATTAACAGATGATAAAACTTAGACACAACAAGACTTTTCACCCAATCCCCAATCCCCAGTCCCCAGTCCCTTGCTATAACCCAAAACCCTCATGTAAAGACGCGATTTATCGCGTCTTACACAAAAAGGCAGTGAGATAATTCACCGCCTCCTCTGGGATCAACTCATAGTTCCATGTTAGTTTTGGACTTCAACCCAACGGCGGTAAAGCTTTTGAATTTGTTTGAGAAGCGCAGTCGGAGCTGGTTGATTTGACTCATTCGGCTTCGCTATATCCTGCAATTGCGTCAGGAGTCTGGCTTCTTCGACAGCAACTTCACCATCGCTATAAATTAAGCCACTGATGGCTTCAATCAGATTTTCGCAATCTTCAAGACTGGGGCGATCGCCTAGATACTCCCGTACCCAGTCGTAGCATTCTTTTGGCTGCACAGGAACTAATTCGTACAGCCAAGGCTTAATTTCTGGGTCGTTAGCTAAACCTTTTGCTTGAGCTATTTCGCGGAGATATTGCCGTTCTTCTGGCTGGATTCTGCCATCGATCCAGGCAGCTCCAATCAGGATTTTAACTAAGTTTTTCACATTGGAAGGGGAAACCATTGCTGCCTCCTCTGGTAGATTCAGGCCTCCACCAAATCGTACAATCCCAAACAGTATTCACTCGGAATTATTGGTTTTTCTTAAGCGCACCATAAAAAAACCATCTATGTCCTGTCGATGGGGCCAAAGTTTAAACCAACCTTGAGGTGTACTATCGGTAGAATCAGGTAAATCAATGCCAATAGGAGACTCAATTTGCCAATCAGGTGAATCAGCTAAAAACGCCGAAACTACTTGTTCATTTTCCGCCGGATGCAATGTACACGTAGCATAAACTAGTACACCACCAGGTTTGACAAAAGTTGATGTATGTGTCAATAATTCTCGTTGCAGCACCGAAAGTTCTCGGACTGATTCTGGTGTCTGTCGCCAACGCGCATCAGCATGACGGTGCATGGTTCCTAAACCAGAACATGGAGCATCGAGTAATACGCGGTCTGCGGTGTTTTGAAATTGCTTGAAGTGGCGGCTGTCACCAGTGTAAATTTGAATAGATTGTAAATTTAGCCGTTGAGAATTTTCTTGGAGTTTGCGAAGACGAGAAGCAGTGCGATCGCAAGCCCAAATTTTACCTTTATCTGCCATTAATTCAGCAATGTGGGTTGTTTTCCCCCCTGGTGCAGCACAAGCATCAATTATCACCTCACCTGGTTGGGGGTCGAGCAAATGACTTACCAATTGAGCGCTAGCATCTTGTACAGTCCACCAACCTTCTTTAAAACCCGGTAGTTTTTGAATTGACCCAGTATTACCAATAAATCGTAAAGCTTGCGGTAAATGAGGAATCCGTCTCACCAAAACACCAGCAGATTGCAAAGCCGTCTCAACTTTTTCAATGGAAGTGCGAAGTGGGTTGATGCGTAAGTCAATGGTTGGTGATTGGTTCATCCATTCACACAGTTGTTCTGTCTCAGCAAAACCCAGTTGTTCTAACCAAACTTGAACAATCCAATCAGGAAAACTGTGTAAAATGCCCAAGCGTTCCACCTGACTTTTTACATCATTTGGAATTAACGCGAAACCTAACCCCCCAGCCCCCTTCCCTAGTAGGGAAGGGGGAGAATTCAAAGCCTCTCCCCTTGTAGGGGAGAGGTTTGGAGAGAGGTTTTCCAGATCCGGTGAAAAGTCAGAGAATTCTACTGGATTTTCTGGAAGTTGTAACGCATCGCCCTTTATCTTCTCTGCAAGCCGGATGTATTGTCGTAATAAACCGTTAACAAAACCCGCCAGTCCAGCAAAACCGTTTTCTTTAGCGAGTTGGACTGTGGTATTAACAGCAGCTGAGGCGGGAATACGCTCTTGATAACGCAGTTGGTAAAAGCCCAGATGTAAGATAGTGCGGAGGTCTGGTGGTTGTTGATGAGATTTCTTTTTAGCGAATCGATCGATGAGAGTATCGAGGGTGCGTTGCCTTCTGACGCTCCCATAAACCAATTCTGTCACTAAGCGGCGATCGCAATCAGGCAAATTAACTTTTTGCAGCACTCTATCTAGGGCAACATCAGCATAAGCCCCCTTATGAACATCTCGTAAGGCGATAAAAGCTAATTGACGGGGGTTTGTCATGAAAACACGATTCAGGAGTCAGGAGGCTTTTGTATTCTAACTCCCAACTCTGCCAATTTTAGATTTTGAATTTTGGATTTGGGATTGAAGTAAAAATCTAAAATCTAAAATCCAAAATTAAATAACTCCCAACTCTGCCAATTTTAGATTTTGAATTTTGGATTTGGGATTGAAGTAAAAATCTAAAATCTAAAATCCAAAATTAAATAACTCCCAACTCATAACTTACCTATCAAGACATATAGGGATCTACACTGGCAATTTCAAACTCGCACGCTCTAGAAACCTGTTCTGCTGGCAATTTTCCAAAGCTGATTAATGGTAAAGAAGTGGGGTCTGCCATCAGTTCTTTTGCTAATAAGAACCCAGTGATAGTCCAAGTTTGATATTTTCTAGCTTGTTTGCCAATCAGTCGCCCTTTTTTCCCATCGTAATACTCTGGCCATTCATCTGTACTAAGTCGTCCTTGGGCAGTTTCAATCGCCTTTTGTGCAAGATTTGTTCTATTAGTTTTTACAGCCGCCGCCGCCAACATCCACATTAATACAGGCCAACTACCAGCATTATGATACGACCAAGGTATATTTTTGGGGTCACATCCAGTTACAATTCTGTATTCTTCATGTTCCAAAGCTGGGAAACAAATTTTCATTGGCATATCTCCCACCAAATCATCCCATCGTTCCTCAATAAGAGTCATAATCGCTTGTGACTGTTCTTCGGTGGCTAAGTCGGAAATGATTGCCATTAAGTTTCCGAGTGAAAAGAAGCGAGTATCTAGCTGCGATGGCCCAACATTACCTGCTAGATAACCACCTTTTCTTGGTAGCCACTTGTCCAATTCATAATAGGGAACAGAATCTACATATATGTTGAACAGATTAACAGCAGCCTTGCCATATTCTTCACTTTTGAAGCGATAAATTGCATTCAGACGATTAATATCTATCCAATAATGCTGGCGAATATGAGCGCATAATAGAGGCAACCGGTTATCAATGGCTTCAACAATATCAGAATTACCTTGACAAATTAGCAGTTCGCGAGATGCACGCAATGCCGTGTAAAAAAGGACTTGCAATTCTAAAGGATGCCCATAAATGCCCATACGACGGTCAATCATACAAGCGCCATCTGGAACCAACAGCGTTGGGTACATATCAAAACGATTCGCCAAACAGATTTCCATGATTAACCTGATTCCATTTTGGAATTCAGGTTGATAGGCGAGAGAAAAATCTTTTGTGGCGACTATATAAGCGCGCAATAAAATAATCCACCATAAGCAAGAATCTACAGGCGTAACTCTAGCGATCGCATGTTCGCCAAAGTCGGCTTCTAAATATTCTTGCCCATTTTCTGATACCACTTTAAAGCTAGCTGGGATTAATCCTCTTCCTGGCTTATAGGCATCCAATGCTCTTTCTTTAGGCTGTAATTTTAAGGTTTCTTCTAAGAAATTACGAACAATATCTGTTCTACCTTTGATCAGAAAAATTAGAGCTGAAGAGACAAAATCTCGAATAAAGCACTGGTCATAATTGAGCGCTTCTACAGAAACATCATAAGCAGCTACTGTTCCAACAGGACGACCTTGATAATAGAGAATTGATTTCTCTAGTGCTAGCCATGCTTCTTCTACTTCTTTTAAATTCTCAGCAGTTTCCAATTCGTTTAGGTGCATTACCAGAATAACTCCATAAGGATTGTGAATTTATGGTAGATGTCTCTTCATTTATTATTTTTGCTATTCTCAGCATAACAAAAACCATTTTTTGAATAGCAAAGATAACTTGGTAAAAAAATAATCAACTAACAAGGAAGAAATTGGCTGATATTTATGCCACTTTATTGTTAGTTAATTGCTTGTAATCTATTACTATTTTGGTGAATTTTAGTTGTTGCTTTCACCGCAAGTAGTAATATTTTTCCTAAAAACAGTCACATAAGATATACTTTTAGATTATTTATTGTTCCCTTGTCTGTTCAGAATCTTTGCTTTACCAAACAAAAACATATCTTCAGTGCTGTTTAGGAGTTGTGCAAAGTTAAAACTGGTTGCAGTATATTTACTTGAGCAAGATTAGTTTTTGACATGAAGAAGTCGATTAGTCCCCTATTATCTAATAATTTATAACGTTTTTTCTGAATATGCAAGATGAAGTCTATAAAATTTTAATATGTCAATACTTCTCAAGAGTTAAATATCTTACCCTGCTGATAGATGAAACGGGACGTTTATGGCAGTAGAGCCAAAAACAATCAAGAATACTGAGTCGTAATACCGCCCATAAGATACAGAGAATATGCAAAGTACATAAGTACTGAGATTAGCAAAGTGATGTTGATTACTGTTCTCCCGAAGCAGCCTTAAACACTTGTTCAGCAGTTAGATTTAGCTCTCTTAAAGTTGGCGATTGAATTTGCTCATTACCACAAAACTGAGTTACTTGGTATTCGTCATCCACTAATATATAAACTGATATTGTCGGTTGTTTCGGATTGCCGATAAACCGTTTTCCACCAAGAGCAGCATACTAGTCGGTTCAAAAGCAAAGAGATGATTGCATTTTAGACACCGACCTTGATTAGCTGTTCGGTCTTTTAGTTTATTGTCAGTTCCGCAGTTAATACATTTCATAATAGTTGCCCAATGTAATTTGTTAATTGTTAGTTATCTAGCACCTGATTTGTTAATAAAACACTGTAGTCTTCCCGCCGACGAATCAAGCGATGTGCACCATTTTCTAGCAAGACTTCCGCAGGTTTGGGACGGTGTAAAAAGTGAGACGACATGGCATAACCATAAGCACCGACATCTAGAATGGCAACGATATCACCAATTTCTAGGGCTGGAAGTTGACAATTTTTCCCTAAATAATCTCGTGAATAGGTGGTGTTACCACAAATATCAGTTGTGAATAGGGAGACGCGATTCATCGCGTCTGTACAAGAAATGCGATGAATCGCCTCTGTATAAGAGTGGGGAATTGAGGATTTGTCTGCTTGCTTCCAAGTGACAATTTCTCGGTAGCCGCCGTGTACTGAGGGTACTGAAAGATTAGCAACGGTGGTATCAACTCCAACAATCTGTTTTTCTCCTTGCCATTTTACCGAAACAACTTGAGCCAGTAAAGTTGCACATCCAGCGATCGCACTTCGTCCGGGTTCAATCACCAAATCAATTTTCCGCCCTAAACGAGTAATTCTCTCGGTTAACTCAGTTCCAAATATTTCCCAGTCAAAGGCTGTTTTGTTGTGATGATAAGGGTAGCCAAAGCCACCACCAAAATCTAAATATTCCCAATCTGGTAACTTTTGGGCTGTGGCGATTACCGTATCAATTACTTGGGTAAAAGCTGCTGTGGCGTTAGTTCCCGTTCCTCGATAGAAGTGTAAACCACTTAGCTTTAATCCCACCTTACTAGTTAAAGCGATCGCATCACCAAATTGTTCTGGACGTACACCAATGCGGCTATCTCCGGTAATTTCTGGCAAATTGAGGCGTAAACTTAGCCGAATAGATTTCTCTGTGCCTTTGGGCAAAACTTCGCAGCACAACTGCAACTGAGCTAGACTATCAAAATTGAGAGTTTTAACTCCCCAATTCAAAACTTGTAGCATCTCAGCCTGATTCAAATTACTGCCACTATAAACAATCTCACTAGGATCGAAACCAGCTTGCAATCCCAGATAAATATCTCCTGGCGTATTGGCGTGAAGTCCCCATCCAAAGGAGCGAAAAATTTTTAACAGTGCAATGTTCCCATTAGTAACACTGGCAAACCGAAATTGCGTGCGGGGATAGCTTACTGCTTTGCTAATCCGTTCAATAGTTTCGCGCAAGCGATCGCCATTATAAACATAAAGCGGAGAACCGTAGTTATTCAGTAACTCCTCGGCAAGTTCTTTAGAGAATGGGAAAGATGAGGAGATTAATTTTTCACTCCTAACTCCTAACTCCTTACTCATAACTCCCAACTCCTCACTTTTATCTAACCTTGCCATCGCTTGAAATTTCTCCATAGCCAACGATGTAACCAAAAGGGATGATCCCAAGACTGTTTAGTTAGTTTTTCATTTAAAACGTGCGATCGCCAAAGTTGCCACATAATTAGTAACCAGAGTGTTTCACCAATCCGACGGCCTTGAATAGCTGCTCCCAGTTTGCCTTCAACGATTTGTGCCGCGATGTGAGGATAAAAATGATTGTTGGCGCGAAGTATTCCTGGATTGAGCCAAATGCCGAGTTGATGCCAAAAATCATTTAAACACCAAGAAGTTAAAGGAACCCCCATACCACGTTTTTGTCGCCAGACAATTTCGGGTGGAAGCCAATTTTCTACAGCCCGTTTGAGGATATATTTTTCACAAGCACCCTGTAAGCAGAGTTCTCCAGAGAAGCGAAATGTCCACTCAGCTAGAGGTAAATCACAAAAAGGCGATCGCACCCATAATCCATGAGCAAACCCCAATGCAGTGGCACGGGGATGGATATTCTGCGCTCCTTTGAGCATCAAATTAGCACGGCGGAGGCGATGCAGCAAAGATGGACATTCATTGCAATCTAAAGCTGCCAATAGCCAATCTTCAGGATGCAAATTTTGGATCTGTGCATAGATATCTGGCTGATAAACTTGAGATTCGTATCCTCCAAGACGGTGAAAGGTGCGGAAATATTGCTGGATAAAAGTTTCTTGTCCGGCGGGATTTTCTGCTTGATAAACACCTGCGGCAATTAAAGGTTTGTTCGTCCAACCAGCAAACAATTGATCTCCACCTTCGCCGTTAAAAATTACCTGAGTTTCCTGACTCGCTTTCTCAGATAGAAGATACAACGGCACACACCATCTCCATAAGGCAAATCTAATGCTTGCACAGTCGGAATTAAAGCATTCTCAATCGAACTTGGGGTTACTGCAACTTTAACAAGCGGAATTCTGAGAAATTGGGCGACTTGTTCAGCATAGAGATATTCTGGAATACCTGCGTTCCCAAAATCTAAAGTGTAAGCGCGGACTTTCACCCCTGCTTGTACCAGCAGCGCCGCCACCACTGAAGAATCAAGTCCGCCAGAGAGAAACACGCCGACAGGCTCATCTTTTAAATCGGCAATTTGTCGCTCAATAGAGTTTTTCAGGAGAGTTTGCAATTGGGTAATTGCTGTAGCTTCATCTGTTAACTGTTCTGACGCTTCCCGCCACGAGTGGATGTTTTTAGATTCAGGTGTTTGCAGCTTACCTGATTGGCGATCGCTCTGCCAAACTAATTCCGTCCCAGCCGTCACTGCAAACACTTCTTTAATAGCAGTTAAGGGTGTGGGAACGTAAGAAAAACAGCTATAGCCATATAACCCAGCAATACTAACTTCTGACTGTGGCAAAATCGGTAAAAGTAATTGCAGTTGAGATGCAAACCAGATTATTTGTCCTTGCACAGTCCAATACAAAGGAACTCTTCCAAAAGCTTCCCTTCCCAAAACTAAGCAGTTATTTTCCTGGATTACCCAAGCATCGGGTGAGCTAAATAATCTTGATGCAAAGATGGCAGCAATTTGATTTTGTTGCAGTGGGGGATTGCCATCCAGTCCGATGTAAACAACATTCCAAATGGGAGGAGAATAATTTTCCTGTGCAGAAAACTGACTTTTCAGACCTAACCCCCTAACCCCCTTCCCTACCAGGGAAGGGGGAAAGTTCAAAGCCTCTCCCCTTGTAGGGGAGAGGTTTGGAGAGAGGTTTTCCACCACAGTAGTTAACAGCGCTTCCAACTCGTTTTGAGCGCCGTAACCCCAATAGCCAAGAAAGTGATGCGGGATAACCATCTGAACTATTTAACTTCAAAGGTTGCATCGCTAATCTGCCGACCTTCTAGGAACATCTGCACTTTCCAATTGCCAACAGTTGCAGCTGGGTTAATAGTGTAGCGACACTGGGTATCCCAGACAGACGTATTAATCTCGCGGGTTTGATAGTTGTTTTGCTTGACAATTTGACCGCTTGGGTCAATCCAATTACAAGAAAGAGCCAGCTTTTTACCCAAAGGTGCATCCTTTAGAGTGACACGATACAACACTTCTGGATTGGTTTGGCGGGAAATTGTCTTCAAATCGCCGCTATTATTTTGTGTCAAAGTGATGCGGTCTTGTTGAGCAGAAACACGGGAAAGTGTAGAACTTTGCTGCTGCATGAAAAATATTGTAAATGCAATGACAATTACTACAACTGCCACCACTCCAGAGGTAATCCATCGATTCCGGCGTTGTTGTACTTCCAGTGCTTGGCGGCGATTTAGCTGAATCAGCGCTTCATCTAGTAACTCTGGCGGTAAATTCAACTCCTGTAAAATTTCTTTAACCTGCTGTTGGTCTAGTTCCGCTTCCCGACGCAATTGCAGACCTTCTATTTCTGTAACTATTTGTGATAATTGCTCTTGAGTCAGTCGCCGCGTCATAGCTTAACTCCTGTTGAAAAAACTTGATGGCGATCGCTAAATCTCGCTTTTGTAGGTACATCATAAGCTACAAAATAAAGTTGTTGCTTTTCGGATTCTTTACAGCACTTTGCAACTAAATGAGGTACAGAACCAAGGATTCGCAAATCAAATTATTCTTCTCCCTCTTGCCTCCTGCCTTCTGCCTCCTGCCTCAAAACCAGTGAATTTGTACCTCATGCAAAAGAAAACTGCTGTAA